>NZ_CP051683.1 GCF_012849215.1 Mucilaginibacter robiniae | reverse complement strand
GGCAGGGCGAAGTGGTGGCGGGTGTTGCCCTGATGCTCAAGGGTGAAAACTTTAACGAGGTCATCAAGCGCGTTAAGGAACGCATGGCACAGGTGCAGAAATCGCTGCCCGAAGGCGTAGTGATCGAACCATTTATCGACCGTACCGAACTGGTCGGCAGGGCTATTGGTACTGTCGAACGGAACCTGATTGAAGGCGGTTTAATCGTGGTATTCATACTGGTGCTGCTATTGGGTAACTGGCGGGCCGGTTTAGTCGTGGCATCGGTTATCCCGCTGGCGATGCTGTTTGCCATCACGCTCATGTACCTCTTTGGCGTATCAGGCAACCTGATGAGCCTGGGCGCAATAGATTTTGGCCTGATCGTCGATGGAGCCGTTATTATTGTCGAAGCCATTGTTCACCGTATCACAGAAACCAATAAGTTTCAGGATAGAGAAGCGCTTAATCAACAGGAAATGGATGGTGAGGTTTATGAAGCCGCCTCGCAAATCCGGCATAGTGCTGCTTTCGGAGAAATTATTATCCTGATCGTGTACCTGCCGCTGTTTGCGCTGGTGGGCATTGAGGGCAAGATGTTCCGCCCAATGGCAGAAACGGTAGCCTTTGCTATCCTGGGTGCTTTTGTCCTTTCGCTGACCTATGTGCCGATGGCAAGCGCCTTATTCTTAAGCAAGAAAACACACCACAAGCGTAATATATCCGACCGTATTATAGATGGTTTGCACCGCATTTACACGCCTGCTTTGAATGCTGTACTTCGAGCCAAAAAGCTGACTGTTTTTCTTTCTGCCGTATTATTAGCTGTTGCTATCTGGGCGTTTTCCAAAATGGGCGGTGAGTTTATCCCTACGCTGGAAGAAGGCGACTTAACCGTAGAGATTGCTATGATGCAGGGCACTTCGCTTAGCCAGGTGGTCGAAACCTTCGGTAAAGCGGAAAGGCTTTTAAAGCAGAAGTTTCCGGAGATCAAACAGGCCGTAACGCGCATTGGCAGTGCAGAGGTGCCCACTGACCCGATGCCGTTTGAGCGCGGCGATATGATGCTATCGATGAAGCCGAAAGACGAGTGGACTTCAGCCAGTGACCGCGGGGAAATGATGGAAAAGATAGAGCAAACCCTTAATAATATTCCCGGCATCAATGTGGAAGTTACGCAACCCATGCAGATGCGCTTTAACGAGCTGATGACCGGTATCCGTCAGGACGTCGCTATCAAAATCTTTGGCGACGACCTGGACGTGCTTGCAGCACAAGCTGATAAAACAGCCAAACTGATCAGCAGCGTAAAAGGCGTCAGCGAACCAATCGTTGAAAAAGTAAGCGGCCTGCCGCAGGTAGCCGTTACCTACGACCGCCATAAGATTGCGCAGTATGGATTGAATATTGAAGATGTCAATACCGCTTTAAGTACAGCCTTTGCAGGCAGGGTGGCAGGTGTCGTGTTCGAGGGCGAGAAACGTTTTGAAATCGTTTTGCGCTTAAGTCGCGAACTACGTTCCGATATCGTGAATATCGAAAATCTGTATATCCCGTTGCCGAGCGGCAGCAAGGTGCCGTTGAGCCAGGTGGCTTCCATCAAAATTGAGGACGCACCATCACAGATCAGCCGGGAGGACGGCAAGCGCAGGATTTATGTGGGCTTTAACGTACGTGGCCGTGACGTGGAAAGCACCGTTAAGGATATTCAGCAGCTGTTAAACCAAAAGATGAAAATGCCTGCCGGATATTATACGACCTATGGCGGCCAGTTCCAGAACCTGCAGGAAGCCAAAGGCCGTTTGGGGGTTGCCGTACCGGTAGCCCTGCTGCTGATTTTGGTGCTGCTGTATTTTACTTTCCGTTCCGTAAGAGAAACGCTGCTGATCTTCTCTGCAGTGCCGTTATCGGCAGTGGGCGGCGTAGCAGCTTTATACCTCAGAGGTATGCCATTCAGTATCAGTGCAGGCGTTGGCTTTATCGCGCTCTTTGGCGTTGCCGTACTCAATGGCATCGTACTGATCGGCTACTTTAACCAGCTCCAGGCCGAAGGCATTTCGGATATCGTAGAACGTGTCAAAAAAGGTACGCAGGTTAGGTTAAGGCCGGTCATCATGACCGCATCGGTCGCTTCATTGGGCTTTTTGCCGATGGCAATATCTACTACGGCCGGTGCCGAGGTACAAAGACCACTGGCAACTGTGGTGATTGGCGGGCTGATCTCCGCAACGCTGCTCACCTTACTGGTACTCCCCGTACTTTATATTCTTTTTACTAAAAACCATCCTCAAAAACCGGATAAGGTTATGCCATTATCACCTAAATTAGTGACCATATTCGTCCTACTGGCAGGCAGCTTGTTTGCTACGCAGACCGTACAGGCGCAGGATGCGAGGCCGCTTACTTTAATGGAAAGTATCCAAACGGCTATCCGGAATAACCCGAATCTAAGAAGGTCAACCCTCGAAGTAAGCCAGAACAAGGCATTGCAGGGAACGGCTTTTGACCCTGGCAAAACTGATATTACGCTGACGCAAGACCCGACTTCGGGCGGAAATATTGATAACAGCCTGGGAATCACGCAAAGCTTTGCTTTCCCGACCGTCTACAAGGCGCAGGGTAAGGTACTCAAAGCGCAAACCGCTCTGAGTGAACGGGCAAAGGCCATAACGGAAAACGAACTGGAAAAAGAGGTCAGCGCAGCTTATTACCAATTATGGTATGCCCAAAACAAGCTCGGGCAGCTTACCAGCCAGGACAGCTTGTATAAACGTTTTTCCGAGCGGGCTGCCTTGCGCTATAAAACCGGGGAAACCTCTTACCTCGAACAGCTATCAGCCGTAAATGCCTACCGGGAAATCGGGGTAGCCAAAAAGCAGGCCGAAGCGGACGTGCTCATCGCCAGGCAGGAATTACAGCAGCTTTTAAGCGTAAACTATCTGCCTTCAATTCCCGAGGCTCCTTTAGAAAGGTTGATCTTTACCGCGCCGGACAGCGCAGCGATCAGCAAGCATCCCCGGGTGGCTTATTACCAGCAGCGCAGCGCCTTAGCCGAGGCACAGTTTAAGGCCGAGAAAAGCAGGTATCTGCCCGACCTGACCTTAGGATACCGGCAGCAGCTTTTGGTCGGTGCCTTTAATCCGGCAAACATCAACCGCAATTACTATCCGGGAACCCGTATTGGGGGATTTGAAGTTGGCGTTGCTGTTCCCTTGTTTTTCGGGGCGCAGAAAAGCAAGGTCAAAGCGGCACAGGTCGGCCAGCAGATTGCCCAGACCGAGCAGCAGCAGGCAGCAATATTCTTGACCAAGCAATACAATCAGGGCTTGCAGGAGCTGGCAAAGCAGGACGAGGCGCTCCGCTATTATAATGAGGCCGGATTAAAACAGGCAGCCGAACAGATACGGATTGCCCAGTTTGCCTACAGCAAAGGGGAGATCGGTTATGTGGAGTTCATTCAAAACATGACCCAGGCGATGAATATTCGCCTGAGCTACCTGACCGCATTGCGCGATTACAACCAGGCCGTTATTGAACTCAATTATTTGACCTCCAGCGAAAAACTATAATGAATACATTAATAAATAAAAAATCTCAACTTGGCTTGGCTGCGATGTTTGCCGCATTGCTAATGTTCACGTCTTGCTCGCAGCAGCCGAAAACCGGGGACAACGAAGAAGCCAAAAGCGAAAAGCCTAAAGCTGCACCCGAAGGCGTTACACTGACGCAAAGCCAGCTCGACGCCGTTGGTATCCGCCTGGGCAGTATCGAACAAAAAAACCTAAAGTCGGTGGTAAAAGCCAGCGGCCAGCTTGAAGTACCGCCGCAAAACAAAGCCGAGGTAACGCTGCTGATGGGCGGCGTTGTCAACCAGGTATTTATTCTGGAGGGGCAGCATGTTTCTAAAGGGCAGAAACTGGCCACCATTGAAAACAACCAGCTCATACAGTTGCAGCAGGATTATATGGCGGCGTTATCCAGCCTGTCTTATGCTGCCAAGGAGTACGAGCGCCAGCGGGAATTGAATGAAGCCAATGCAGGTACCGGTAAGATCTACCAGCAGTCGCAAAGTGCCTTAAAAAGCGAGCAGGCCAAAGTTTCTGCGCTCAGCCGCCAGCTCCGGCAGGTGGGCGTAAGCCCGGAAAGTGCCGCCCATGGCAGGTTTATCACGCAGATACCCGTATACGCGCCTATCAGCGGCACGATCGGTAAGATTGTGATCCAGACCGGCTCGTATGCGGAACCAGCCAGGCCGCTAATGAACATTATTGATAACTCGAAAGTGCATTGTGACCTGGTGGTCTATGAAAAGGACCTGTTTAAAGTAAAGGCGGGCCAGCAGGTAAGCTTTATCCTCACCAACCAGAACAATCGCGAGATCACCGGGAAAATTTACGGCGTAAACCAGTCCTTTGAAAATGAAAGCAAGGCCATTATTGCACACGCAGTGATCGAGCAGGCGGCCAAAAATAACCTTATCCAGGGTATGTATGTATCGGCATTGATCGACGTGGGCAAGCAGGAGGCTACAGCCGTTCCGACCGAGGCCATCGTCAAAACCGGTGGTAAGGAATACATCTATTATCTGGTTCGGGTTGCTGAACGTTCTGGCGCAAAAGAAAAATCAGAAACGGACGAAGAAGATACATCCGGTAAAACTTATGTTTTTGAAAAAGCAGAGGTAGTGACCGGCGTAAGCGATTTGGGGTATACCGAAATTAGACTGGTGAAGGCCTTGCCTAAAGATATCAAGATCGTCACCAAAGGGGCATTTTACATTCTTTCCTCTGAGAACGCTACCGGCGACGAGGAGGAATAACCTAACAAAGGAGAACAGATGCGAATAGTGATCATGATATTACAATTTGTGGCCGGAATGTCCCTACTGGTGCTGGTGCACGAGCTGGGGCACTTTTTAGCCGCAAAGGCATTTGGTATACGGGTCAGGAAGTTTTACCTGTTTTTTGATGCCTGGGGGTTGAGATTGTTCCGGTTTCATTTTAAAGGAACGGAATATGGGATAGGCTGGCTCCCGCTGGGCGGCTATGTGAAAATGGCAGGCATGCTTAGTAACCATGAGGATGAGGAAAGTCATGAAGGTACCTTTGCGCACCGCAGGTACCATAACAAGCCGGTATGGCAGCGGATCATTGTGATGCTCAGCGGCATTTTCATGAATGTCTTGCTGGCGGTCGTCGTATTTACCGGCCTGACGCTTAGATACGGTAAAGGGTATGTTGCCACGCTTGGACAGGAATACCGGATCGAACCGGGTAAATTGGGTAAACTCGCTGGCCTTGAGGCAGGCGATCAGCTGGTCGCGGTTGACGATGAACCCCTGGTGGATGAAGAAGAACTAACAAGCAGCCGCCTGATACGCGGCAAAACAGTCCTATCCGTAATACGGTCAAAAGGCAGAGAGCGGGTACATTTGCATATCGCCGTTCCACCGCAGGTGATGCAGACGATCGCTGATGAAGGCATGACCGATTTCTTTTCGGTCAATGCAGACTATAAAGCGGATTCCGTGCTAACCAATCTTAATTTGTACGGCACCAAAGAATTTAAGCATACCGGAATTTTCACGATCAACGGGGATTCGATACATTCCTATGAGGAATTCCAGGTCCGTTTACAAGAGAATAAGAAGCGTGAATTGTATGTCACGGTCATTCATGATGGTAAGACAATGCGGCTCAGGGCGCACCGGGACAAGGACGGTCATATCGGCTTTAGTCTGAACAGTAAAAAGCCTGCTTACCGGCCCGGGCCTGTTTCAGTGGCAGGGTCCATTGCAACCGGGACAACACGTACCTTGACTTCTATATCGGATAATGTAAAAGGGTTCGGGCAAATGCTTTCGGGCGAGGTCAAGATGAAAGAAGCGCTGAACGGGCCGGTTAAAATCGCGACCATGTTTGGCGAACACCTCGAATGGAAGCGCTTTTGGAGCCTGATTGCCTTGCTTTCGATCGGCATTGGCTTTATCAATGTGCTGCCCATACCATCACTTGATGGCGGCCAAATTTTCCTGGTAGCCATTGAAGGCATACGGGGCAGCCCTTTTAAGCCGGAGACTTTGCAGCGTATACAGGTCACCGGCTTTTTGATCCTGATGGTGATCGTGGCTTTAGTTTTTTATAATGATATCCGCAGTCTCGTGTAGGCCGCAAAAGCATAGCAAACAAATTTGTAGACATTCACTTAATTTAAGATCATGGAAAACGAGCAATACCAGGTTGATGGTAAAGAACATATCGGAAAGCCTTCTGAAAACCGGCCGACCGCAGTGAATAATGAGCGGGCACACGAAGCCGACCAGCACGCCGCAAAGGAGCATGATCATGACGAGGAAGATGAGACGCTGAACCTGACGGAAGCGCCCGAGGAAGCGGAAAGCTGGCTGAGCCACTGGCCGCTGCTCACCGCTCTTCTGATCCTCGTCGTGATGCTGACGCTGGAATATGGATTCAAGTGGCAGCCGCCGTTTCCGGTGAATCTGATCGTTTTTTTAATTGCCTTTGGATTGTCTGGCTATAACGTACTGGGCATGGCCTGGCGTAAGGCGAAGCACTTTGACTTCTTTAACGAGTTTTTCCTGATGAGCGTGGCTACCATTGGTGCTTTCAGCATTGGGTCTTACAGCGAGGGCGTGGCCGTAATGGTGTTTTACTCAATCGGTGAGTGGTTTCAGGATGCAGCGGTGAACCGCGCGAAAAAAAGCATCAAGGCACTGTTGGATATCCGGCCGGATAAGGTGACGGTGATGCGTGACGGCAAGCCATCGGAGGTTGACCCGAAAAGCGTCCAAGTGGATGAGATCATCCAGGTGAAGGCAGGTGAAAAGGTCGCTTTGGACGGCGAGCTTTCTTCGGATTCGGCCAGCTTCAATACGGCAGCGCTGACAGGTGAAAGTAAGCCGGACACGAAGCGCAAGGGTGAAAAGGTATTGGCAGGTATGATCAACTTGGATAAGGTCACAGAGGTTCAGGTCAAAGCCTTATTTAAAGACAGCAAGCTGAGCCAGATACTGGAAATGGTGCAGGATGCCACCGCACGCAAATCGCAGACGCAATTGTTTATCAGCCGCTTTGCCAAAATTTATACGCCTATAGTCTTTGCATTGGCCTTACTGGTATGTTTTGCACCTTATTTCTTTACAGAGAACTATAACTTTCACCAGTGGTTCTATAGGGCCTTGGTCTTCCTGGTGATCAGCTGCCCCTGCGCGCTGGTAGTGTCAATACCGCTGGGCTACTTTGGGGGTATCGGGCTGGCCTCACGAAATGGGATATTATTTAAAGGTTCCAACTTTTTAGACGTCATGACGAAGATCAATACGGTCATCATGGATAAAACGGGAACCCTGACCAAAGGCGTATTTAAGGTGCAGGAAGTGAAAGCCGAAGGACTTAGTAATGATGAATTGGTGGGAATGGCAGCGGCTATCGAAGTCAATTCGACTCATCCTATCGCCAAAGCGGTGGTAGCTTATGCTGGCGATAAGGCCAAAGCTATCCAGGCAGAAAATGTTGAAGAGATCTCCGGCCATGGCTTGAAAGGCACGATAAACGGTAAAGTGGTGCTGGCTGGCAACGCGAAGCTTTTAAAGAAATTTAATATTGCTTATCCTGGTGAAGTGGATGGTTTGGTTGATACCGTTGTCGTGCTGGCTGTGGATAACCAATATACGGGTTACATCACCATTGCAGACGAAATTAAAGAGGACGCAAAAGTTGCCATCGAGTGGATGCACAACCTGAAGCTGCAAACCGTCATGTTATCCGGAGACAAGCAAGCCGTCGTGGATAAAGTAGCGAAATCCCTGGGCATAGATAAAGCGTATGGCGACCTGTTACCAGACGGAAAAGTTGAAAAGGTACAGGGCTTTAAAGATGCTGGCAGCCGTATCGCTTTCGTAGGTGATGGCGTGAATGATGCGCCGGTGGTTGCCTTAGCCGATGCCGGTATCGCCATGGGCGGTTTGGGAAGTGATGCCACAATTGAAACCGCAGATATTGTCATTCAGAATGACCAGCCTTCTAAAATCACCACAGCTATCAATGTCGGTAAAATAACGAGCCGTGTTGTTTGGCAGAATATTACGATTGCCATGCTTGTGAAGGTGGTCGTCCTCGTATTGGGTGCAGGAGGGGTCGCCAACCTTTGGGAAGCAGTAATTGCCGATGTAGGCGTCGCCCTGCTGGCAATTCTGAACGCAGTAAGAATACAGCGAATGAAGTTGTAAGAAATAGGTTTTGCTTAAAGATGAAGCTGACTCAGCTTCATCTTTAAGCACTTAACGGGTGTAATTACATCTGCATTCCTGCCATAGCATTACCGCCCTGTTTCAACACCAGTTCACTATAGATCAGATAGGCCCCACTTGCTGCAATGGTCTCGCCAGCACTTAGCCCGTTCACAATTTCAATTGTCCGTTCATTTTCTGTGCCGGTTTTCACCATACGTGGTTCAAACGTATTGTTCGCTGTTTGAACAAAAACCATACTGCCCTTTGCGTCACGAACCAGTGCATTTAAAGGAACAACCACGGCCTGTTGTCCTGCAGATGGCATAGCTATTTGCACCTGCATGCCTGGCTGCAGCTTAAGCCCGGGGTTTTGAATAGTTGCCCGTATAACCGAAAGTTGCGTGCCAGCCTGTAGTTCCGGATTGATAAAGGAAACTTTAGCGGTAAGCGGCTGGTCTTCGCTTCCGGGGAGCAAGACTTTGATTTGCTGTCCCATTTTTACTTTACCGGCTTCTTCGGGATAGAGTTCGCCTTCCACCCATAGTTCATTCAAGCCTTCCAGGCTATACAGGGCAGTACCTTCTGCGACATATTGCCCCTCCGTCGCCTTTATTTCTGTAACGACACCTCCAGTGGTTGCATACATGGTGATTCTTGCATGAACCTGGTGCGTCTTTTTGAGCTGTCGTATCTGTGCAGGCTTTAGTCCGTATAATGCCAGTTTTTTGCCTGCGGATTCAAGAAATGAACCAAACCGTTCGTTTTCATTTCCCATAGCTTTATACTGGTCCCAAGCCAAAAGAAATTCGTTTTCAAGCGTTAATAACTCCTCGCTGTACAGCTCATATAAGGGCTGACCCTGATTGATCCTAATACCGGTCTGTTTGACGAATAGTTTCTCAATTCTTCCTGCTGCACGTGCGCTGATAACCTCGTTTTGTGTAGTGTTGGCAGCCAGCCTCCCATTGATCAGTTGGCTTTGTCCCGAATGACCATTACCAACTATCATCATGGTAATATTGGCCAGTTCCAATTGGGCAGGGCTGAATTTTAAGGAATGAGCTTTGGTTTCATTATGCGCAACCGGAACGAGGGTCATCCCGCAGATCGGGCAGTCGCCCGGATGGTCCTTTATGACTTGCGGATGCATCGGGCAGGTATATTGCTGTTTAACTGCCGCATGTTCCGGGGCATGACCGCTGGCTATTTCCTGCCGATCACCTTGCTGCTGCTGGCAGGCGGTGAAAACGGCTGCAAGAAAGAACCCTGTTATTAATAATTTTTTCATTCCTTGTTTTCTTCTTTCGTTTCGATAAAACTTTCACTATCCACCAGGAACTGCGCGTTAGCAGCAACCTCATCGTTGGCTGCTAGTCCCCTTCGTATCTGTACCCAATTCAATACCTCTGCACCACCAGTGACCGGCACAGGTGAAAGTGCATGATTTTTTCTGACAAACGCCACGCGGCGTGTACCAAGGTCAAGTAGAGCCGACGATGGTATCCATAGACCAAGAATTGGCTTGCCCACAACGGACGCCTTGATCAACTGACCGATGCGAAGGTTACGGGAACTGTTGTTTAAACTGATCCTGACTTTGGTAAAGGTTGACCCCTGATCGTAAAAAGGCTGAATGAGTTCAATGTGGCCTTGTGTTTTTTTCCCGTCATCCGCAATCACCATAACCCTGGCGTTTTTTTTAAAGCTGGCAGCCTGTGACGTGGAAATATTGATTTCTGCCCAAAGTTCACTTGGGTTAATAATGTTAAATAGAGTTTGACCTGCACTGACGTATCCGCCTTCTTGTAACAGACCTGTTCCAGGCTGAGCAGTGTTGATGTCAGCAGCACTCGTCGTGCCGCTGCTCATACCTCCACCGGAAGTCCGCATACCACCGCTGTTGTTCATGCCATCGTCGTCAGCCGTTGCCGCTGCTGCAGGTTGGTTCATGGCCTGGGGGCTGAAACAGACGGACCTGCCAAATACCCGTTATAAGGGCTGTATATTGGAAAACGATAGTATTCCCGTCCGGTTCGCATTAGGGTGTTGACCTGCTGGCTGGTTACGCCAAGTAATTTCAGCTTCTGAACGGCACCACTGATCAGCGATTGATTGTCTTTGTCTGTTTTCAGAATGTACAAAAGTTCCCGCTGGGCAGTCACAAGCTCCGGACTGTATATCTCAGCGACAAGCTGGCCTTTGCTTACCGGCTGATATTGATATTTCAGGTACAGTTTTTCTATTCTGCCTCCAAAGCGGGCTGCTACCACATTTTGCCTGCGGGTATCATAAGTGATCACACCCGGTGCAATGAGAGAGTCCTGCATCGTTTTTTCTTCCGGACTGATTATGCCAATATTAGACACCACGGTACCGTTAGGCGATTTGATCAACGAAGCCAGATCAGCAGGAACCTGTAAGGTATCTTTCTCGCTGCCAGATTTTTTGACTAAATCCATACCGCATATGGGGCAGCTGCCAGGATGGTCACTTACAACCTGGGGATGCATGGGGCAAGTATATTGCGCCGATTGGCTTTGCTGACCTTTCTGTTTCTTGGACTGATGGTTACAACTCACAAATATGAAGGCCAGTATAGCGAGTAGAAGAAACGTCCAGCTAATTCTTTTCAATCTCTTTTTCATAATCTGCGGTCATCAAGTAATAAGCCTGTAATTCATCCAGATAATTCATCCGGTTCATATTGTAAGTCTCCCAAGAGGTCATAACCTGAGGCAGAGCAAGTGTGTTTTCTTCATAGGCGATCCTGTTGGCATCAAAGCTTTTTTGCAGGGCAGGTAGAATTTTTTGCTCGAAATTTTTTAAACGGCGTTGCATAGTCGTAATATCTGTTAACATGGAAGCAACCATGTTTTCTGTTTCAATCAGCATAGCCTGCCGCTCGTTTCTCATTGCCTCAATGCTGTATTGCATCGATTTAACCCCTGATTTGTACATTTTGGAAGACCAGGGCGCAATCGGTATGGATACCATCGCCATCGCCGTAAATTGTGTCGGCATCATCGGCGCTCTATTGAACATATTATCCAGGCGCAACCGGAAATCCGGTTTAGCTTCTGCTTTCATTGCGTCGATGTTCAAGTTCATCGAACTGATATTTTTATCCATTTGCCGCACAACGCTTTTTGCAGAACTTAGATAAGCTGTATCAGCAACAGCTACAGGGATAAATTTCAGTTGGTAAGCCGTGTCGATGGCAAATGCTGAACTGGCCGGACGGTTCATCAGGGTATTCAACTGATACATCTTTTTTCGCATATCCGCTTCTGTCATCAACTGCATGTTCTGTACTTCGGCAAGCCTGCCCTCGGCACTGTATACACTGCTCAATGTAGCTTTATTATACGGATAACGGATCTTTGCCAACTTATTCAGCGTGGTTAGGATGCGCTCATTTTCTTTCAGTACGCTCATTTTCTTACTGGCCACCAGCCAACCATAGTATAGTTTCTTCGCCTGTGTGCGAACGTCATTTAACGCTACGTTCCGGCCTTCCAGTTCAACAGCGGCTAAAGAATTTTCGTACGCTTGTTTTCGTCTGAGTTTGGCAGGATTGGTGATATCCTGTTCGGCGGAGAGCATCCATGCCCCCTTATCAGTTTCATCCATGACTTTTGTACCGGGGTACGGCGTCATCCAGGTGCCCGCACCTATCATCGGGGCCATCTGTGCCGTGGACCCCTGCGATTTGGCCACCTGGCTTTGAGCCCGGCTTGTATACGCCCGCAGGTTAGCGTTTTGCTGATCTATTCGGGCTATAATGGAATCCAGGGATAATATGTTCTGGCTGAAAGCAGCGGGTGCGCTCAGCAGAGATACGAAAACCAGAATGCTTTTTTTAATGCTTGACATCGTATACCTCCAATTTTCCAAACTTTTTTAGTTCGTATTCTTTTGTCATTAAAAATATCAGTGGTGTGACCAGCAAAATATGGGTGGAAGAGGTCAGTACGCCGCCGATCATTGGTAATACAATAGGTTGCATCACGTCGCTGCCAACACCGGTAGACCAAAGCACAGGAATTAGGCCGAACAGGGCTACACTTACGGTCATGATTTTGGGTCGCAGCCGTTTAGCTGCACCATGAATCACATATTCACGCAAATCGTCCCTGGTGATACTGTCTTTGGAGTTTCCTTTAACTTCCACCAGTTGCCGCATGGCATCATTGAGATAAATGACCATGACCACACCGGTTTCCACTGCTATGCCAAACAATGCGATGAACCCTACGGCCACTGCAATCGATAGGTTTACGCCATAGAAGTAAACCATGAATACCCCGCCAATGAGGGCGAATGGTATGGTGATCAGACTCAAAAAGGCTTCGCGGGCGGATTTGAAAGCGAGGTACAAGGCCAGAAAGATGATGATCAGTACCACAGGCAGGATGAGCAGCAGGGTTTTCTGCCCGCGGATCAGGTTCTCATACTGTCCGCTCCATTCAATATAATAACCTTTGGGCAGGCTCAGGGATGCATTCAGTCTTTTAATTGCTTCATCGACCGTATTACCCAGGTCCCGTCCCCGGACGTTAAACATAACCGCCCCCCTGAGCAGCGCATTTTCAGAATTGATCATGGGCGGCCCATCCTCAAAGCGAATGTCAGCTACTTCGGAAAGTGGGATACTACCCATTGTGGCTGTTTGTACCGGAATGCGCTTAAAGCTTTCCAGGCTGTTGCGAAAGTCCTGGGCCAGCCTTACATTGACTGAGAAACGCCTGCGCCCTTCTACTGTCGTGGCTACCGGTGCGCCGCCAATGGCAGATTCTACAACTGTATTCACGTCGTCTACAGAAAGCCCGAACCGGCCCAATGCTTCGCGCTTGATATCCATCGTCAGATATTTCCCGCCCGTAACAGGCTCTACGTATAAGTCATTGACCCCTGGAATACCTTTCAGCAATGAACTAACCTTTTCGGAGGCTGCACTGATGGTGTCCAGATTTTGTCCATAGACTTTTACGCCTACGTCGGTGCGTATACCGGTAGAAAGCATGTTGATCCGGTTGATGATAGGCTGCGTCCAGCCATTAACCACGCCGGGAATTTGCAGCTTGCGGTCCAATTCTTCGATAATCTTCTTTTTTGTCATTCCGGGCCGCCACTGGTCTTTCGGTTTCAGCATAATGATCGTCTCAATCATACTAATAGGGGAATTATCCGTTGCGGTACTGGCTCGTCCTGCCTTACCAAGGACCTTGGCTACTTCGGGCTGCATGCTAATGATCTTGTCCTGCACCTGCAGAATTCTCTTGGCCTCTGTATTAGAAATATCAGGCAGGGTCACCGGCATAAACAATACGGATTGTTCGTCAAGTGGCGGAAAGAACTCACGCCCCATATTCAATAGCAGCGGAATGCTGATAAGCAGGGCAAGGACATTAATTCCTAAAGTTATTTTCCGGTTGCGCATACAGGCCCGGATTACCGGCTCGTACACGCGCTCCAATAATCGGTTGATAGGGTTGTGAGTGTCATCCTTAAACCTTCCCTTCATAAAAAAGGAGATGGTGACCGGTGCCAATGTGACGACGAGCAGGGCATCTATAATCAGGATGAACGTTTTCGTATAAGCCAGCGGGTGAAAGAGTTTTCCTTCCTGACCGGTTAGCAAAAAAACCGGCAAAAACGAGGCAATGATGATAATGGTAGAGTAAAATACACCACGCGATACCTGCTTGCAAGACCTTTCTATAATTTCAAGGCGCTCAGTGTTGCTGAGCCTGACATAATCATTAGTCCCTTTTTTAAAATTCGGCCACATCAGTTCTTATCTGTTTTAAGGTTTGCTTCTTTATTTAATTCTGCCTGCCTGACCGCGAGATTTTTGTACGCATTCTCGGCCATGATAATACCGTTATCGACAATAACGCCGATCGCCAGAGCGATTCCGGTCAGGGACATGATATTGGAACTAATGTTCAGGGCATTCAATACAATAAAGCTGGCTGCAATGGTAATTGGAATCTGAATAATGATACTGACTGCGCTTCTCCAGTGTAGCAAGAAGATAATCACCACTAGTGAAACAACAATCATTTCTTCTATCAGCGTATGTTTTATCGAGTTTACCGACTCTTCAATCAGGCCGCTCCGGTCATAAACAATATTGAATTTCACGCCCTTTGGGAGCCCCTTGGCTACATCCTGCATTTTGGCTTTCACATTGCGAATCACTTCGTCTGCATTTTCTCCATAGCGCATCACGACAATGCCGCCTACTGCTTCTCCTTGGCCGTTCAGGTCAAATATGCCCAGCCTGGTTTCTCCGGTCAGTTGTACAGTTCCAATATCACCGACCGTTACAGGTATGGAATTTCGTGAGGCAATGGGCAGGCGGCTGATTTGATCAATGGAATTCAGGTAGCCACTGGTTTTGATAATATAGCCGACATCACCCATTTCCAGTTTTCTGCCGCCAGCTTCGTTATTATTGCTACGAACAGCACGGATAACCTCCAGTAGGGATACTTTATAATAGTTAAGTTTGTTGGGGTTTACAGTGACCTGGTATTGTTTCTGGAATCCGCCAAAAGAGGCGATCTCACTTACGCCCGGAACATTTTGTAGTCCAAATTTGACGTACCAATCCTGGATGGCACGCTGTTCCCCCAAATCGATCCCTGGCGCATCGAGCGTATACCAGAGAATATGACCAACACCAGTGCCATCAGGACCAAGTGTCGGCGTTACACCTTGCGGCAGTAACCGTGATGCATAGTTAAGTTTTTCAAGCACCCTTTCCCTCGCCCAGTAAACATCTGTATTGTCATTGAAGATAATGTAAACAAAGCTCATCCCGAACATGGAGGTGCCGCGTACATATTTCACCTGCGGTAAGCCCTGCAGATTGGTAACCAACGGGTAAGTTACCTGATCTTCTATGATCTGCGGACTGCGCCCCATCCATTCAGTAAATACGATCACCTGGTTTTCGGACAAGTCCGGTATCGCATCAATTTTATTCTGTTTGACCGAGTATACACCCCAGCCAAACAGAATCAATGCCACCAGCAAGACCAGAAACCGGTTCCTCATCGAAAAGGAAATCAGTTGATCTATCATGTAATTAGTGCTTATGGTTCATGGAATTACTTTGTTTACCTGGTGCTTTGGACGTTTCTTTTTTCACCAGATTCATGCCGCATTTGGGACATTTGCCGGGCTTAGAAGCAATGACGTCCGTATCCATAGGGCACGTATACTGTACCTTAGCAGTATCGGTCTTCTGTGTTTTTGCTTTTTTCTGAGCAGGTGATTGATGAGCGGCAAATAAATTTGAAGCAGAAACGGTTAACGACAGGGCAATTACAAATAGCTTTTTCATTGTTGAAGAATTATTAAAAATTATTAAAAGGGTTTGAAATCATTAGGTGCGATAAGCCAAAGCCATTCCTGCAGAACATAAAGCAGCATGGTTGCTGTTGCCGACATGGCATACAAGCATTTTCAGGAAATCGCAGGCGTGAGGGGACTTCTCGAATCAGAAAGATTTGAGAAGTCGAAAAGGTGGGAAATTAAATACGAAATGTTCGATTAAGCAGGTAAACAGGTTTACCAATTCCTATCGGGGGACTTTGGCTTACCGGATAAACCACTGCGAGCGAATGCACATCTACAGACTTCAGATTAGTAAATCTGGCGGGTAGAACGACCGGAAACAGGGCAGCAAACTGAAAGCTGAAACTAGCAACCCGCTGTTCCTTTCCAATTTTGAATTCATGCTGTTTATCCTTGCAGCATTTGTTTTTCAGTGCTTTGCTCTTCAGCATTCCACAGTTTTCACAGTGGTCGCTTTGCTGCTGGTTCAGGCTCATTCCCTGTAACTCACCCATGCAGTAATGCAGGGTCAGGCTGGTGCCCGAAGAGACACCGGCATACAGCAGGATCAAGAAGATGGCTATGAACCTTTTCATTTATACAAAAGTAATGATAATCAATTGACCGGGCAAAAGAGTTGCTACTTTGCCTTTGTTTTACCAGCCCTGTTTTTTATAAAATTTTTCAATCGCGTCCCCAATTAAATTAACGGTCAGCTGGTCCAGGTCGCCACTGGCTAAACTCCAAGAATTATCGCCATTGTTGATGATGGCGGTTTGTTTTCCGTTTAGTTCAAAGTCGTAGGTTTCACTGAAATGCACAACCTGCACGGCTTGCACATCATTGCCTGATTGATATTCAATCTGAAATGTTTTATCGTCTTTCATTATTATGGTAGATTTAAGTTCTGACTTTTAGTAAGCCTGCATTGATCGCAACAACAACCGTGCTAATGCTCATTAGGACCGCGCCAGCCGCAGGGCTTAACAATATTCCTTGTTTGTATAAAACGCCTGCAGCCAATGGTAGCGCAATAATGTTGTACCCAGTAGCCCAAGCCAGATTCTGTATCATTTTGCGATAAGTTGCCTTTCCAAATAAAATTAGATTGACAATATCCTTAGGGTTGCTGTTCACCAAAACGATACCAGCCGTTTCTGCGGCAATGTCACTTCCGGATCCTACTGCTATGCCAATATCGGCCTGTGCCAGTGCGGGTGCATCGTTGACGCCGTCGCCGGTCATGGCCACAAAATCACCTTTTGCCTGGAGCTGCTTGATCTTCTCCAACTTTTCATGTGGCAGCACCCCTGCAAAATAACCGTCCATATTCAACTGATTGCTTACGCTAGCGGCTACTTTCTCATTATCCCCGGTTAGCAGCAATGCTTTGATGCTGTTTTCATGCAAGGTTCGAATGGCACCTGCCGATTCCGGACGCAGGGTGTCTGCCAACGCAATGTAGCCGTACATCAGCTCATTCACCAAAACGAATACTACCGTCTCGTTGCTAGTGGAAGCAAAGTCGTTGGGGAGAGAAATGCTCTTTTCCTGCAAATAACCGGGACTGACTACTTTCACGTGTTTGCCTTCCACCATCGCCTCCACGCCCTTTCCGGTGATCGCCTGAAAATTTTGTGCTTCAGGAAGTGATAGTTTACGCCTGTTTACCTGATCCATTATCCCGGTGGCGATAGGATGCTCTGAGTTTCGCTCCAAGGCGCCTGCCATCCGCAGCAGATTATCTTCGGCAGCTTCTCCTCCCGGATGTTCCGGTATGACGATTCTGGCAACCTCAAATTTGCCTACGGTTAGTGTACCTGTCTTATCAAAAACGACCGTTGATATCTTCCGGGAGTTTTCAAATGCCGTACGGTTTTTTATGAGCAGTCCATGTTGTGCGGACAAAGAGGTTGATTTGGCAACCACCAGGGGAACAGCAAGGCCTAGTGCATGAGGGCAGCAAATGACAATAACGGTTACCATCCGTTCCATGGCAAACGCAAGATCCTGTCCTTCCCCCAGCCAGAATATAAAGGTGCCTATACCTGCTACCAGCGCAATCAAAGTCAGCCAACGGGCAGCTTTATCGGCTAACAATTGCGTATTGGACTTGGCCTCCTGAGCATTTCTTACCAGGTTGATGACCTTGGATAAATAAGAATCAGCGCCGCTGTGGATAACCCGAACTTTTAAGGAACCATTTCCATTTACCGAACCTGCAATGACCTGCTCGCCTTTAGTTTTGCTGACAGGAGCAGATTCGCCTGTTAGCATAGACTCATTTAAAAAGCTTTGCCCTTCCTCAATGACCCCATCTGCCGGTATTTTCTCTCCCGGTTTGATCAGGATAAGATCTTCCGCTTTCAACTGGTCAGTTTTAACTTCCTGAGTATGCCCTCCATTTAAAAGGTGTGCTTCCGCCGGCATGAGTTGAACCAAAAGTTCCAGCTCTTTAGAAGCTCCCGCGACAGAACGCATCTCTATCCAATGACCTAACAACATGATCAGAATCAGGGTAGCGAGCTCCCAAAAAAAATCCATCCCTTTCAATCCAAATACGGTGGCGGCGCTGTAGATATAGGCCACTGTAATGGCGAAGCCGATCAGCGTCATCATACCGGGATTTTTTGCCTTCATCTCGGAGAACCAGCCGTTAAGAAAGGGCCAGCCACCATATAAAAAAATGATGGAGGACAAGGCAAAGAGCACGTATGACGAACCGGGAAAAATGAGGTTAGTACCTATCCAGCGCTGTATCATAGGGGAAAGCAGCATCACAGGCGCCGTTAAAAC
Source organism: Mucilaginibacter robiniae (assembly GCF_012849215.1). Lineage (NCBI taxonomy): Bacteria > Pseudomonadati > Bacteroidota > Sphingobacteriia > Sphingobacteriales > Sphingobacteriaceae > Mucilaginibacter > Mucilaginibacter robiniae. Next base: position 69,657 of record NZ_CP051683.1, on the reverse strand, counting down.
TAATACGACATAGAACCGCTTCCTAAAATCGGTAATCATCATCGCATGGTGATTATGATGGCTACCATGAACTTCCATAGGATGATCTGAAGATGCAGCAGACATTATTTTATCATGCCCGTGCTGCATTTGATGATGGTGCTCGTGTTGATGTTCCATGATTTTATTGAACGGTCATTGTCCTGTTCGGTCTTCAGTTTACTCCGGAAATGTCAATCCTGTTAATCCAATCTACGATCGTTGCACTGTCCCGGCTGTTTATCTTGGCATTATGGTGAATGAGCAGGTATGACTTAAGCGGCATACTCCGTTCCTTTAGCGAATTGGCAATGGCACTCAGCTTATTTCGCCTACGGCGGTTTGAATAATTGCCGAATTCATCAAAGTTAAGCTCTTCTGTTCCTTGTTCAACATGCCTGTCGAGCCAATATCTCACCGGTTGCACTCTTGCATACCAAGGATATTGCGTATTATTGCTATGACAATCATAACAGGACCGCTTTAGTATCGACTCGATGTTTTCCGGAACAGGATAAGCGGCAACAAACGGCGCCGAGGGCTGCTTATGGCTTTCGTTCTTGTAGGACGGCATGAACTGCAGTCCCAGCAGCAGAACAACTAAGATTGCCAACACCAGTTTGATGCTGCGTTTCATACAATTATTTCAGTTCTTCTTTCACCACACCACAATTGGCCATTTTCTGACCCAAGTAGGGGTTTTGGATTGATTTAGTTTCGCTTAACCAATTCGCTCCTTTATTATTGTTGTACATTGGGCAGTGATCTACATATAGCGATTGCCCCGCGCCGACAAGCTTAACCAGATCGTACACATCTTTGCTCAGCATCTCGAAATGCTCCCTCTGATGGGAAATATTCCCTGCACTTTTCCCAATATGCTCACCATGCTCCCGGCCATCATCCGCAATATCTTCAAATGACTTTTTCTGTTTTTCGTCTAAAACTGCTTTATCAAACCCCTCAAAGTCCGTGGCTATGGCCTTACCTGATGCTGCCGCATCACCGGTATTATCTTTGGTCAAAGCGTTTTTCAATTGCAGATAGTCATTTATCAGTTTAGAGGCCGGTGAGCTCTTTTTTTCCCCTGCGTCGTCTTTCCGATCCGCGGGGACTTGGGTCGCTATCATTGAATCCTGTGTGGAAGAATTAGTTGTTTTCCCGGAGTTACAAGCAGCTAAAAAAATTGAAGTAGTGGCTACAGCCAAAAATATGGTTTTCATGATGAATTTTATCGATTAATAAATTAAGATACGAGCCATAAGGTTATGATCAATCATTTGAGTTATAGGAGGTTCCGGTTAATAAAAGAACCAACATCCCATAAGTCGATATCAAATCAGAAAACTTTGAAGTAAAATGCGAATTTTCTGATTTGGGGGGCGCTCCCGTATGATGCTATAAGAAATCGAATTACGTGCAGTGGCCGGGTGTAAGATTTCTCTTTTCAATTCATCGTTTGCGGTCAGAAAGATAGGCGTTTGTTTGACCTGTTTTTGTGCAGAAGGAACCAGTTTTGCGAGACCGTTAAACTTGCCTACTGAATCCTTACAACAATGTCCCTGACAACCTTTCTTTCCAGAACTATTTTGTCGATGTTCCTGATGAGTCGCCCCATGCAAACTGATTTGATGCTTCGGGTTTTCATGATTTGACGAACGTAAAGCGCATCCTAGCCCAACAAGCGTATGGAGCAGGAAGGTTGTCAATAATAGAAGTGCTTTACTTTTCATCCTGATACAAATTTACTTCAGCCGTAGAATGGGAACTTATATAATTCCTACTTAAATTTATATTTTATCGCAGTACATCACGCAACTGCTCTCGCAATTTTCTGCATGATAGAATGGTCATCCCCAAATTTGCACAGTGCATCACAATGCTGTCGGAGTTCCGAGAAACAGATGTACTTCATTTGAACTTGGCCTTTTTTGATAGAAGGCCTTGACAACTGCATGACTACATCTTTTTCGCGATTATCAGGTACGACCAGATAAAACACTTCTTCATTATTTACCAAGCTACAGCTCAGGTCTGTAAGACGTAGAATACCCGAATAGATACTGGTGCTTTTTTCTACTTCAAATGCGGCAACTACCTGCCCCGTTCCTTTTTTAAACCATAAAACATCAATGAGTTTTACGGTGTTGAGCACTTCTTTTTCAAGCGGCAGATCAGGGAAATCCTTAACGGAGATAAATGAAAACTTATTACCATTCCAGGATTTCGAGCGGTCGTTGGATGCTGCAATTACATCATAACCAAGCGCATTACCGATTTTGAGTAAATGATATTGCATTTCATTATGTAATTGTTCATCCTCTGTTTCTTTCCTCTTTTCCTGATGCCGCTTTTCAATCAGTTTTTCCAAACGGTTTCTTTCTGTTTCTGATAGATATTCGTCTTTGCCTAACAGGAGCTTCTGCATGCCGATTTCAAATAAAAGCCCCGCAAAAGCTCCTGTATCAAGTGATAGTTCGTTACAGTACTTTTTATTCATATCCATAATCACCTCACGAATTTTTAAGTACTCACTCCAACTGCCCAATTTCTTTTTGTCTTTGAACAGGTAATTGAAGCCGTTAATAATAGCTGTATTAAACGGCGGTATTAGTGTCGGGTGCAGGAAGTACAATATACTGGCCACTGCTGGCCCCAAACCCTTGATTTTCAAAGAATCTAAATGTAAAATTTCTTTGATGAGTTGTTCCTCATTTTTGGCAGTCAGGCAGTTTTCCAGAAACTGGCCAAAGGCTACTTTATTCTCCTGATTTTCATAAATATCAGGTATGCGTAGCTTCGGCTTCCAATAAAAAGGATGGGATGCTCCTTCAAACACTTGCTTTTGTTCAGTAATACAGGTGAGTACAAACTCTAAAGATGTGCCTTTGAAGTCATTACCAAACCGTTTATTTTTGATATCATCAATAACCTGGAGCACACCTCTGCGTATGGATCTAAATGCTTTCAGGCGTTCCTCGTTATTGATAAACCAGGTATTGTAAACAGATTCCCTGTCGTTTTTATATTGGTTGATGATGGATTGTAAATGATCATTCATATTCTCAAAGTATGAGCTAATATAATGTAATCTTTTACCTGCAGCACTTTTTAACAAAGAGAAACTTAAATAACCAGATGGCACATTTCTTCATCGCTATCATTGTATCGTTGAGATCACCTTATTTTTCCATCCTGGCAAGAATACGTTTCATTTCCGCTATTTCTTTTTCCTGCGCATCAATGATGCTTTTGGCAAGCCTTTGGACTTCCGGGTCTTTCAAATGAGCCTTTTTGCTGACCATGATCGCAATGGAATGATGTGGGATCATGCCTTTCATATACTGTTGATCTCCGATAGCAGTTTGCGTTCGGACACCTGCGAGAGCCAAGATAAACACTGCAATAGCAGAGGTGGCAATGATTAAATTAATTTTCTTGTTTTGATACATCATTCGCATCATCACTAGCATAACCAGCGCCATAGCCGAAACCATCAGCATAGTCATGTAAAATCGGGTCATATTAATGTACACATGGTCGAACTCGTCAACATTCAAATACATAATAGCATACATGATGAAGAATGAAACGACGAGCATCAATGCAAATTTTTGATAATTTCCTTTTTCCATTGTAATAACGTTAAGTGAATACTTCTTATTTAAAAAGCTACCTGCCCTGCATCAGCGCAGGGCAAGTAGCTGAACCAAGGTTATTTAAACAGCAGTTGCCATTTGTTCGCAAACTTCGGCACATTTCCGACAGGCTTCTGCACAGGCCTGGCAATGCTCCATATGATGCTTGCCGCATTCTTCAGCACAGGCATTACACACGTCAGCGCATACACGGCAAAGATGGGCACTGTAACCGCTGCCCAAACTCATAACTTCTGCAGCGGCTCTGCAAATAGCCGCACATTCCAGGTCGAGCTGGATACATTTTGCCATCATTTTTACATCCTCTTCCTGCAGGCAGGACGTAGCACAATAGTTGCAAGCTACTGCACACGCTACACAGGCATCGATACATTCCCGGAACTTTTGATATGACATAATTGAAATGTTTTATAGTTAGATAATGATTTATTACTTGTTACCGCGGGCTAACAGCCAGTCCTGAAACTGGCCTATCTCTTTCATCTGAGCATCAATAATATTTGTAGCCATCGTTTTCATACTTTGTTCCTGGCCGTGGATGAGTTCAAGGCGCGAGTTTTCGATAGCGCTTTGGTGATGACCAATCATCAGGATGGCAAAATCATGATCAATGTCTCCGTTGATAATTTGTAGGTCAGCTTGCTTTCCGGATTTTTTCATGTTGTCCATCAGCATCATATCGAAATCCGGATCGTTGCCGTGAGGGGGGTGTGATTTGAGAAAAGCAGAAAGCTGCGTGATTTCTGCCTGCTGGCTGGAAATTATGCTCTGCGCCATTTGCTTCATCGTCGCATCACTGCCGCTTTTCAGCTCCAGGTTAGCCATATCAATAGCCCCCTGGTGGTGCATGCGCATCATCATCGCGAAATCATTGTCCGGATCTTTGGTCATCTTCATAGTGTCCATTTTCGCCATCATCTGATGCATAATACCCATCATCTGATTCTGGTCATGACCCTGTATTTTGATTTTATCATCATCTTTGCTACATGCACTCATCACAGCCACTATTGCTGACAGCGTGATTAATTTTAAAAAGTTTTTCATCGTTTGTTTTTTTAGTTACCTCTTATATTGTTTATTGATGTGCTTTCATCCATTGTTCCATCTCACGGATTTCCTGCGTTTGTTCCGGTATAGATTGCTGCGCCATGGATTTTAGTTTCGCGCTTTTACTGTAGGTCACAATACTTTTAGCCATCATGATACCATCTTTGTGGTGCTTGGTCATCATGTCCGCAAATTCATGATCGATAGAACTCATGGACATATTACCCGGTTTCATCATTTCCATCATATTATCACTCATTGCTTTACCAGCTCCTGATTGCTTGTTAGCTGGATCGTAGTTTTTAGTGCTGTTTTGCAACTTTGCAATCAACTGATTGAGCTGTGCAACCTCTTTCGTCTGTTTGGTCAGTATTTTTTGAGCCATTTTTTTCATGGAAGCATCCTTTCCCTGCTGTAGCTCGATCCTGGCCATGTCGATAGCTCCCTGGTGGTGGGCTTTGAGCATGGAAGCAAAATCATAATCAACATTTCCTTTCATTTGCTGAGCATGCATTTGCTTCATCATCTTGTTCATAGATTCCATTAATGGATCGCTTTGGATGGCTGCAGGTGCAGTGATGATTAGTGCTCCATGATCAAATGGGCTAATGGTGTTTTGAGTAGTAAATCCTGCTACGCCTAGCGCAAGCATGGGAATCATTAACATGGTTGTTTTCATAGATTATTTATTAATGGTGATTAAATAAAATTTAATAGAGTATAGTGATACCGCCGCCAAATCCGTACTGGTTATCATAGCTGGCTGAAAGCGCAAAATATTTGGAGAGCACATAACGTGTATCAGCTTGCCATTCACTGTCTGTGTTGTAGGATGCGCCGAGATAAAGTCGGCTTGTTAACGGAATGTCTTCACGGCTCACGGTAAAGCGTAATCTGCCTTTATGGCTGATCCGTGCATCAGTTTGGATGAACATGGGCAATAAGTATCTTAAACCGACGACCGCCACATTGCTGCCGTCTTTAATAAAACGGCCACCTTTCTCATTTTTTTCAAATTCAGCACCTACGTACGCTGCAAAATATTGACCGTTATCAAGATACCGCTGAAAGCGAGGGTCGATTTCATAACGCCCATCATAACTGAACCGGTAGTTGGCATTGAATTCATAACGCGTATTGGAGATAAATAATGAACCGATACTTGTTTGTGAGTGGAATGATGCTTGAAACCATGTGTAGAATTGCCGGTCGTCGTTGATGACCGGATTTCGCGGTTGATATTTCGCAACTTCAGTGTTGCTCGGATTGTCTTCATACCGAACAACACGCGCCATGCCTGACATCATGTGATAAAGCGTGTGACAGTGGAAAAACCAGTCATGCGAATCATCGGCAAGAAACTCAATCGTCTGCACCTGCATGGGTTCAATACTTACCGTATGTTTTAGTGGTGATGATGTCCCCTTATTGTTTAGTACTCTAAAGAAGTGCCCGTGCAAGTGCATGGGATGCTCCATCATGGTCGTATTATGAAATACGAAGCGAACAATCTCTCCCTTACGAATCAGTAAGCGGTCGGCTTCGGAAAGGGCTTTGTTATTAATGAGCCAGGTATAACGAATCATACTACCCGTGAGATATAGGTGATATGTCCGTACCGTATGCCTTCCGTCGAAAGCAGTTGTACTATTGGATTCCAACTGATCATAACTTAAAATTTTTCCATCGCCGCCTAATCCAAGGAGCAAAGAGCCTCCCGGTCCCATTGGCGTACCTCTTCCGTCGTCCGGCATATTCATACTCATACCCTTCATGTTCATGCCGCCCATTTGCATATCATCCATACCAGACTTGCTGCTTTCATTCTTGGCCATATTTATGCCTTGATGGTTCTGCATACTCATACCCGTATCGGCTTTTGTCTTCATCTCCATCTGTGGCATTTTAGCACCAGGTTGGGTATCCTTGTTCATTCCCTTCATATCCATGCCTTTCATACTCATTGGCACGTCGCTGGTGCTGAAGGACAAACCATCATTTTTGACTTTTGCGTTGGGGACCCTGTTCATAGGCATTTTCATCTGGGTCATCATGCGGTTAAAAGTGTGAGCGAACTTATAATAGTTCACTTTTGGTATGTCTGTCGCTTTGACCTCTTTTCCGGCTCCTAGCCAGGCAGAAACCTTCCCGGAGATATCCTGGTAAGTCGCCCTAAATTCATACTTGCCCGTAGACGGTATTTTGATGAGTACATCATAAGTTTCTGCTGTGCCAATCAGAATCTTGTCCACCGTAACAGGTTTTACATTTAGGCCGTCCGCTGCAACGACCGTCATCGGACCGCCTGCAAAATTCAGCCAAAAATAACTGGAGGCGGAACCATTGATAATGCGCAGTTTTACCGTTTGTCCCGGCCCGAACTGTGTAAGTTGCTGGTCTGTTTTACCGTTAACAAGAAAGCGATCGTACTTAACATCCAGCAGATCCATCGCTGGCATGCGCATCCAATCTAGTTTTAAACGGTCACCAAGATAGCCCTGGGCAAATGCACCGCCATAACTCAAGACACTCCCTTTTTGTATCGAGAACCAATCCGTTCCCCGCTTCAGCATTCGGAGCACTTCTTTAGGCTGATAGTTCGTCCAATCCGAAAGCATAAGCACCTGTTCTTTCACCTGATCCTTTTGTGCTTGAGGCTCAATAACAATGGGGCCGTAAAGACCAGCCTGCTCATCCAGTTCCGTATGGGTGTGATACCAGTAAGTACCCGTCTGATGAAGTGGAATGATATTGGTATAGGTTGTGCCAGCCGCTATCGGCACTGTGCTGATGTAGGGCACACCATCGTATTTGTTAGGTACCAACAGCCCATGCCAGTGTATCGAAGTTTCTTTTTTTCGCAGGTTGTGTACCCGGATAACGGCAGTATCTCCCTCAGTGAATCGGAGCACAGGGCCAGGAATCTGACCATTGATGGCAAGCGCTTTTACCTTTTTGCCTGCATAAGCTGCAACCGTGTCATTGATGTAAAGATCGTATGTAACGCGCTTGCCAATATGTATCAAGTGATCATTCAATGAAGAGGAAGTACTCTTAATTGTGTCTCCCGGTCGCGCCTGCATACTTTGCATATTCATCTCCGAAGACTTTTCTTGATGATTCATATCCATCCCTTTCATTGGATGATCCGGCATTGCCATATCCGTATCCATCATATCATGATCTGACATCGGCTTAACACGATTCGATTCGGCTTTAGAGCGTCCGCCCCCGGAATGCTGCATGTTCATACTTTTCATATGGCCCATGCTTTTCATTGCTTTGTCAGTCTTCTGTTTTGAAGTACTTTTTTTATTCTTGCCTTTAGCGTAAGGCAGGGGCTTCTTAGCCATTGGAGCCTGCTTGTCACTCATATTCATGCCGGGCATGTTATGCTGCTGTGCATTTGCCTGAGCTGTTAGTACCAGAAGCCATATAGAAATTAACGTTTTAATGCTTTTCATAGTAGTGTCTTTATACTTTATCAAGTGATTTACGGGATGGATCGCCACAGGACTTGTATTGACGGGGACTCATGCCAGTAACACTTTTGAATTGTGCGGATAAGTGTGCACTACTGCTGTAACCCATACTGTAAGCGATCTCCGTAATGTTAAGCTCACCGTATTGTATTAATTCCTTAACCTTCTCTATCTTTTGTTGGATGATAAATTTCTCAATGGTCGTATCCTCTGATTCAGAGAAAAGACGACTGAGATAGGCGTAGTCTTTACATAGTCGATCAGCGATTGATGTCATGATATTTCCCTGTATTTCACTTAGGTCACCCTGGTGTACGATTTCAATAACAACGTTTTTTATTCGCTCAATAAGCTTATCCTTTTCCTTATTGATGAGCTCAAAGCCTGATACCTTAAGCATAGAGGTCAAATGGGATAATTGGCTTTCATCCGGGTCAGGATGAATATTGGCCGTGCCTAATGTAATAGCATCGACGGATAACCCTAAACTTTCCAGTTGCTGGCGTACGACCATAATGCAACGGTCGCAAACCATATTCTTAATAAATAATGTCATGTGTTAATTCAAGCTAAATGATAGACCAAAGGAATGTCCGGCCGCAGATGGGAGTCGCGGCAATGCTTGAATCAAATAAGAAGGGTACGATGGGATATGTACAGCGGAATGCAAGATATACGCGGCGGTCCGGTTGCATCCGGCCAGCTAACTAATGCTTTACTGTATATATGTACGGGAGGTAATTGTAGATAATTGTGGTGCGATAGGATGAACTCCTGGACAATAATTTGAAGCTCATCGTAATTACTTAAATTTTCCTTCACCACGTACAAGCCATGGTCTTTACTGCAGCAATCACAATCTTTACCTGGCCCGCAATCATCTTTGTGCTTACCCTTTTCCTTAGAATGAGCATCTTTGTCATGATCATCATCATGATGATCATTCTCTTCCTGCTCGTGGTGTTGTTCAGTAGCTATTTTGGGCCCGAGCAAAAAAACTTCAGTGCAATGAATCACGCACGCGAATGCGCCTGTCGTTAATAACAGGTAAAACGCAGCGAGACTTATTGCACCTAGTTTTCTCATCTAATAATAGTACACGAAATCGTTACAATTGTTCCCCCTTAATTCAAAAAACGAGATATTGCTTCCAATATAAGTTATTCAAATAAAAAGGCTGCTGGCAAAAGCCAGCCATAATTATAATTTTTCTGCCTGGTAGCCTTTTTCTTTCAATGTACTGATGATTAGTTCAGGGGACAGATCATTCTGCGCCTGAACTGTTAGAATCTTATCCGGGTTTGCAGTATCTACTTCCCATTTTTCCACACCTTTTAAATTATTCATCGAAGGAGTTACCGTAGCGATACAGCCGCCGCATTTGATATTGGTTTTAAATTTTAAAGTTTCCATGATATTATTCAAATAATTATTATAAACTAAGTTTAGAAAATCTGAGCCGTAAGCTGTTGCTGACTACAGATACAGAGCTTAACGCCATTGCTGCGCCTGCAATCATCGGGTTTAGTAAAAAGCCGTTCAGTGGATAAAGTATTCCTGCTGCAACCGGAATGCCGATGATATTATAAATGAATGCCCAAAACAAATTTTGCCGAATTGTTCTAACTGTCAACTTGGACAGCCTTAACGCTTTTGACACCTGTCGCAGATCAGCAGACACCAGCGTAATCTTAGATACATCTATTGCGATATCAGAGCCTTTGCCCATTGCAATAGAAACATCAGCCTGCGCGAGCGCCTGGCTATCATTGATACCATCGCCAATCATGGCTACGGTTTTTTGCTGGGACTGTAAGGCTTTGATAAACGCTGCTTTATCGTTCGGTAAGGCCTCCGCCTGGTACTGCTCGATGCCTGCTTTGCGTGCAATTGCGGCTGCCGTTTGTGCATTATCACCTGTCAGCATGTATACCTCGATGCCCTGTTTTTTCAACTGGCTGATTGCTTCTGCTGAGCCACTTTTAATTTGATCGGCGATGGCTGCAAAGGCGATAATCCTTTCGGAATTCATGAAGTAGACCACCGTTTTCGCATCATTTAGGTACTCGTCCGCTTTTTCCGCTAAATAGGGTGAACATAGCAGGTTTTGCTGGGTAGCCAATTTCGCTGTGCCCACCCGGTATAATTTACCTTTATGATATCCTTCAACACCATGACTGGTCAGGCTGCTGAATCCGCCTATTTTTACGGCGACAGCACCATCTGCTTTCAGGTAAGTAACGAGTGCTTCAGCTAGAGGGTGTTCTGACTGCTGTTCCAGTCCCAGGAGGATAGCTTTCAGCTCTTCATTGTTTTCTAGACCTTCTGACCATACAAGGTCGCTCACCACAGGCTTACCTTCAGTTATCGTTCCGGTTTTATCCAGGACAACTGCTGTAACTTTATAGGCGAGTTCGAGCCCTTCTGCATCCTTAATGAGAATGCCGTTTTCAGCACCTTTTCCGATTCCTACCATAATTGCAGTAGGTGTCGCAAGGCCTAAAGCGCAGGGACAGGCGATGACTAATACCGTTACCATGGCCAGTAATCCGTGGGAAAGTGCATGTTGTCCGCCAAAAAGAAACCATGTTCCTAATGTGATAAGTGCGATCAATAGAACGACAGGAACAAAGACGCCTGCAATTTTATCAACCAGCTTTTGAACCGGGGCTTTTGAACCCTGCGCATCCTGTACGAGTTTTATAATCTGAGCAAGCAAGGTGCTGCTACCTACTTTTTCTGCAACAAATTGAAAGCTGCCTTTCTGGTTCACTGTTCCGGCGAATACAGGCTCACCGGCACCTTTTTGCACCGGTATCGGTTCTCCTGTAATCATACTTTCATCCACAAAGGAATGTCCTTCCGTTACAGCACCATCTACCGGGATTTTTTCACCTGGTTTAACAAGAAGGCAGTCACCGATCTGCACCTCTGAAACAGGAATCTCTTTTTCTCCTTCAGTTGTAATCAGCGTTACAGTTTTAGGCTGTAAGCCGATAAGTTTTTTGATAGCGGAAGAAGTATTAGATTTAGCCCTTTCCTCTAACAGTTTGCCGAGCATGATGAAGACGATCACCACTGAAGCGGCTTCGTAATAAACATGTGGATGAAGCCCTCGTTGGTGCCAAAACTCTGGATTGAACGTATTAAAAACGCTGAAAAGAAAAGCAATTCCCGTACTCATTGCGACCAGGGTGTCCATATTCGCACGGCCATGACCAGCCTGTTTCCAAGCGTTCACGAAAAAATTGCGACCTGCAATAAACAATACGGGAGCTGTAAGCACAAGCATGATATAGTTCGCATAAGGTATCGTCATGAATACCATACCAATTAAAACAACCGGTATTGTTAGTATCGTTGCCCAAAGGATGTTTCGCTTCAGTTGTTTGTAATGACTCTGCTGAACTTCCTTTTGCTTTTCCTGTGCATTGAGCGTATCAATGATGAGATCGTAACCGATGGACTGGACTGATTGCCTAAGATTGCGTGGTCCAACGACGTCCGGATGAAATGCTACTTTCACGGATTGAGTGGCGTAATTCACCTCTGCCTTTTCAACACCTGTCTGAGCGCCAATCATAGATTCCACACTGGCTGCGCAGCCCGCGCAGGTCATGCCTGTAACGGGAAATGTAAGTGTTTCTAATTGTGCTGCCATTTGTATCGTTTAATTAACGTTACAAAAGTACCAGCAGCGCTAGGCGTTGACTTTATAGTATTTTGTGAAAAATTTATAAAATTTCGTGAGTTAAGAATCGACTATGCTTTATAGAGGAAAAACGCCTTTGCTTTTTACATTATCAAAGTACTAGCAGATCTTTAGTTTGTATACCTATTATATATTACTATATCAAACAGTAACGAAAACGTTGATTTACTTTACAAATATGCCCTATAAAGTATTATATGTAAAGTAAAGCGGAGTGATATTAGATACGGAACTAAAAAAGCCCTATGCTAACTGCAAGGGCTTTCTAACACTATTTGTTCAATAAGCTTTTCGCAGCCGGTCGGCAAATTCATCAGGCAGAGGACTATCTTCTATAGCCTTGGCCGCCTGCTCTACGTCATAAGCAAACCTGCAAAACTCAATTTCAATTGTCTCTTTTGCTGTTAAATTACTATCCTGATGAATAGTGACCATCACGTAGCAGCCCATTGGATTACCGTCTTTTGGTTTACCTACCGAGCCTGTGTTAATCACATGCTTATCTGTATCGCCTTGCCGAATAATCCGGTGGTAAGGTTTATGCGAGTGACCCACGCACAGGATATCGGCTTTTGCTTCGGCCATCATCCCTAGAACATAACTTTCATCCAGATCTTCCAGGACATATTCATCAATGCTGCGGGTACTGCCATGCGCGAGGACGATGTTCCAAGTATCATGATTCAACCGGTACTCGAGCCGGATATGCCGGGGCAGGGTAAGCAGATAATCTCTGTTTTCAGGCGAGACTAAATGGTAAGCATAGTTCTTACCACCTTCTTTTAAGCTACCAGATGTAGTAACCATTTTCTGTACTTTCAGGTCATGATTACCGGCCAACGTAGCAATACCGCGCCGCCTGAGAATTTCAGTTACCTCATTAGGCCAAACGTTATAGCCTACAAGGTCACCTAGGCAATAAACTGCATCAGGTTTTCGGTTTTCCAAGTCTGCGAGCATGGCTTCAAAGGCAGGCAGATTGGCATGTATATCGGAAAATAGCGCTATTCTTATTATCCGTTCCTTAACATATCCGCATACTCGTTCGGCAAAGGGCTGTCCTCAACAGCCTTGGCCGCTTTTTCGATGTCATAGTTAAACCGGATAAACTCTACCTGTATGCTGTCCTTATCTTTCACTGAGATGTTTTCGTTAATCTGCAGCAGCACGTAACCACCCCGGGGGTCTTTATCTTTCGGCTTGCCCACACTGCCGATATTGATGGCATGACGGTACGTATCACCTGTTCGAAGAACGCGATGGTATGGCTGATGGGTATGACCGAAGCATAAAATGTCAGCATCAGCCCCTTCCATAATGCGAAGCATACTTTTTTCATCCCTGTCCTCAAACAGATACTCGTTTACTTTGCGGGGGCTGCCATGTACCAAAAGCACGTTCAGCTTATCGTTATTGAGTTGGTACTCTAAACGGATATGTGAAGGCAGGGTACGTAGGTAGGCACGTTGTTCGTTCTTTACGATCTCGTTGGTATAGCTGATGGAGATTTTACCCATTGCTTTTTCTTCATCAGTTTTGTAGGCGCAGCCGCAATCATCGCTATGACGACCAATCCCAAAATCATAATTGCCGGTGATGCAGGGAATACCGCGTTTACGGATTTCATCAATGACCTCATTCGGCCAAATGTTATATCCCACCAGATCACCGAGGCAATAGATAGCATCGGGTTTACGGCTTTCTAAATCAGCAAAGAAAGCTTCCAGGGCAGGCAAGTTAGCGTGTATATCAGAAAAAAGAGCAATCTTCATTATTCAGCAGGCGTTAAAGTTCGAGTGGAATAGTATTTTTTGCGGAAATAAAAAGCCAGGTTCACCAGTGCAATCAGGGCAGGCACTTCGACGAGCGGGCCAATCACCCCTGCAAAAGCCTCACCCGAGTTGATACCGAACACGCCGATAGCAACTGCAATTGCCAGTTCAAAGTTGTTGCCCGTAGCGGTAAAGGCAATCGACGTGCTCCGGCTGTAATCCGCGCCAAAACCTTTGCCGATAAAGAAGCTGAGCACAAACATGATGGTAAAGTAAATTACCAATGGTATAGCAATCCGTACCACATCGAAAGGAATCTGCACGATCAGGTTACCTTTTAAGCTAAACATGACCACGATCGTAAACAGCAGCGCAATCAGGGTAATGGGCGAAATAAACGGCACATATTTGGATTGAAACCATTGCTCACCTTTTAAGCCGATCAACGCATAACGACTGATGATACCGGCAGCAAAAGGAACACCTAAATATATGCCTACGGATTTGGCAATCTCGCCAATGGTGATATTCACAGCCAAGCCTTCCAGACCAAACAGCGGAGGCAGAACGGTAATAAAAAGATAGGCATAAACACTGTAGAGCAATACCTGAAAAATACTGTTGAGGGCAATCAGTCCGGCAGCATATTCCCGGTTACCTTCGGCCAGTTCGTTCCAGACGACTACCATTGCAATGCAACGGGCAAGACCTATTAAGATCAGACCAACCATGTAGGCAGGGTGATCACGTAGTAAGGTGATGGCTAAAACAAACATGAGTACCGGCCCAATAATCCAGTTCAGTACCAGAGAGGCGGTAAGTACTTTGGTATCTTTGAATACCTCGCCCATTTTTTCATATTTCACTTTTGCCAGTGGCGGGTACATCATTAGTATGAGGCCAATGGCTAAGGGGATATTGGTTGTACCGCTGGAAAAGGAATTGATGAAGCCCGAAGACGAAGGCAGAAAGTAGCCCAGGGCCACCCCAATCGCCATCGCTAAAAAAATCCATAAGGTCAGATAGCGGTCTAAGAAACCTAATTTTTTTCGTTCTGCCACAGGGGCGCAGTTGTTAGCTGACATTGGAAAATATAGTTATTGTTTAAATGTAAATTGTAAACGCTTAATTCGTATAATCTTTTATCTTCATGGCAATAAAGGTCATTTCTAAAGCAATCTTTCTAGCTTGCTCATCGCTGCCGGTAGCAACAGGGTATTTTAACTTAACCGCATATTTATCGGGGCCGGCCAGTAAGCTTTCTGTACCTTCCTGTAGCAGGGCATGAACCGCCTGAGAACTGGAAGGAGAAGCACTAAAGGTAAGCGGTGGGACCTGTTCATTTACTTTCGCAGTTAAACCGTTATCGGTACTTACTTTAAACCCCATTTTGCTTAACACCGGCGCGACGGTTTCCGAAGCAGCCGAGCCAACGGTTTTAACTTCAATATCACTAATGCCGTAGCTAAGCAGTGCTGCTTTAAACACGGCCTTGGCAACCGGGGCTGTAAAACCGTCAGAACTTAGCAATTCAATTACTACCGGCTTTTTCTGCTGACGTGCCAGTATCACCATTTGCTGCACACCGGTTAATTCTTCCTGCCTGTTGTAAGAAATTGAGGTCATGTTCTTTTTCAACTGTTTGATGGTTTGCGCCAGTTCAGGATAAAGGGTTTGATCTGCCGGTGCAAAGGCCGAGCTTACCACCAGTAAGCAGGCTAAAAGGATAAAGTTAAGCTTTTTCATGATATATTGGTTTATTGCTATTTAACGATTGAATGATATGAAAGAAAAGCATAGCAGTGCTATGCTAAACCTAATACTTGTTACTGTAAGTTCTGACTGATAAATTCCGCAGCATATACCTTGACCATATCCCGTACTTTTCTAAACTGCTCCATTACTTCATCGGGTGTACCAGTAGCTTTGGCAGGGTCAGGAAAGTTGTAGTGAAAACGTTGTACGTTGCCAGGAAAATATGGGCAGGCTTCATTGGCATTATCGCATACTGTAATGACATAGTCGAAGGGGATAGAAAGGTATTCATCCACATGATTAGAGGTATGCCCGGATATATCTAAATGATCTTCGGCCATTACCTGGATGGCTTTCGGGTTCACGCCATGCGTTTCAATACCTGCACTATAAACGGCAGCTTTATCAGCTGCAAAATGCCTTAAGTATCCTTCGGCTAGTTGGCTACGGCAACTGTTGCCGGTACACAGCACTAATATATTCTTCATTAAGTTCAATTTGTATTTATCGGCAATGAAGCTTCTTACGAGGTTTCATTCCTTATTATAAAGTATCTGCTCTTACGTAAATTAATCAATTCCAACCGCGTTACTCCTTCGTTCCAGGAGGTAGACGTTTCGCCACACCCCATACTGTTTTGCTACCCGTTCGCGGTAGCCGATGATGCGGAAACCAAGTTTCTCATGCAACTTTACGCTTGCCTCGTTTTCAGGAAAGATACCGGCTTGCAGCGTCCACAGGTTGGCCTTCTCACTTTCGGTAATCAGGTGCTGCAAAAGCGCTTGGCCTACCTTTTTGCCCCGGAACTCCTCGCTCACATATACGCTTACTTCGGCAACCCCTGCATAAACGCAACGGCTGGATACTGGGGAGAGAGCTACCCAACCGGCCATGTTACCATCATCGGTTAGTGCCACATAGCGAAGATCAGATAAATGGCTTTTATCCCAATCTTCCCACTGGGGAGCATCAGTTTGAAAGGTCGCCTGACCGGTGGCGATACCTTCCAGATAAATCCGTCTCACGTCCGGCCAATGTGCAGGCTGTAATATTTCGATTTTTGTCATTACATCCTGATTATGATTAGCAGCAACCAGAACCGGGAGTGCAGCTCGGCGCTTCGGCAACTAAGTTTTTCAGTTGAATCTTAGGCTTAACTTCCACCACCGGTGTGCAGCATTCTTCTCCTTTTTCATTCGTACCGCAGCTACCGCCCCGAGTGATCGCCTTACACTGAACGGCATCAGGACGAAGATCCACAATCAAGTTTTCACCATCTGCAATTAGTTGTTTTGGCAACATCTGTCGGGTATCAAATTGTGCATTGCCAAATTCAATCTTTACTACGGCATGGGGATTAAGCGGAAGTGCTTTCTCTACAAGTTCAACGATAGACAACGCTTTACGTACTTTCATTGAGCGCAGTTGCTGTTCTTCCTCAGGCACCCACAATTGGACAATTACCTCTGTCCAGGCGTTCATCACTCCACCGCAATCAACGGAGGTAATGGGAGCCTGTTTAATTTCGGTAATATGGTAAGAGGCATCTACCCAGGTGTTTTCCGCATATTGAAATTGCAGGTCTAATGTTGGGTTAGCTTCTAATTGTTCTTTGAATGATTGCCATTTTAAAGTTTCCATAGTTTCTATATTAATGGTTTATTGCAATATTGCGATGTTTGTAGATAAAAAATTTTAGCAGCAGGATTTAGGCATTTCGTACAGGTTGAAGAACCCATTCAACTGATTTTGCAGCAGTGCCCAGGCTTTCGGCTCAATACAGTAACACACGCTTACCCCTTCAATGGTGCCTTGAATCAGACCTGCATTCTTGAGTTCTTTTAAGTGTTGTGAAATGGTCGCTTGGGCCAAACCAAGTTCCTCGACCAAATCACCACAGATACAGGCATTGGCCTTGATGATCTGCTCGAGTATGGCAATACGGGCAGGGTGCGCAATAGCTTTGAGCATCACAGCTAACCTGTTTTGTTCTTCGGTAAATATTTCTGTTTTGGTAATTCCCATAATTATATATTGCAATATTACGATGATTGTTTTAGTTATGCAAGTAAAATATTTATAAATTATATATCGTGAACTACAGTAACGAAAACGTTCGTTTTTGTTACTGTTTAAAAGACTACGACAAAAACCGAATTTTAGCTGTAAAAGTTAGTAACGAAATTCCGTTACGAAATCAAAGTAAAGTTTTATCTTTACATTACGAGTTTTATTACTATTTAACAATGCTTATCGGATACGCCAGAGTTTCTACACTCGATCAAAACCCCAACTTACAAACTGACGCTTTGAAACAGGCAGGGTGCGAAAAAATCTTCAAGGATAAAATTAGCGGCACTACTGCCGATCGGCCAGGATTGGCAAAAGTGAAAGAGGTACTTCGCAAGGGCGATACTTTAGTCGTTTGGCGATTGGACAGATTAGGCCGTTCACTTAAAAACTTGCTCGAGTGGATGATGTGGTTAGATCAGGAAGGCATTGCCCTCAAAAGTTTGCAGGAAAATATTGATACCACCACATCAACGGGCAAACTGGTATTTCACATTTTTGGTGCATTAGCGGAGTTCGAAAGAAACCTTATACAAGAGCGCACCCAGGCAGGGCTAACATCGGCCAGAGCGAGGGGCAAAGTAGGTGGCCGACCTAAAAAACTGAATACAGATAAGAAAGCCTTAGCCATTAAGCTTTACAATGAAAAGGAATTATCAGTCGATAAGATTTGCGAAATGGTAGGAGTGGCTAAACCTACCTTGTACAGATATATCAGAGCCAGCAATAATTAAAATGCAATCAGATTCATGTTGGAGCACCGGCAGATCAGGACAGTTCGCCCAAATAAGTGATAGCAAAAGAACTTCCTGCAGCTAGGTGCCGGTTTCTTTTTTGTTATCAATTAATTTATAAAAGAAGTATCTTTAAATACCAAATTATGACCGACGAATACAAAGCCTTAGAATCGCAGATAAGAGAAATTTACGGAAGGGTTGTTTATGCCCATAAAACCCATGAGAAATGTGCAGATATCTTAAAATATAGAAGTGATGGACTAAAGTTTGTGGAAGTAGCTTTATCCGCTCTTACAACAACCAGTATTTTAGGGGTGTTATTTGGCACTGGTAAAACTTTTGAGATTGTCGCTGCCGTTTTTGCTACAGCATCATTGTTTTTGACCTTATATGCTAAAGATTTCGATTACCTAGCAATCGCAGAAAAACATAAACAGTCAGCATTAGATATCCTTGATATTAGAGAAAGATTTCTTTCACTCCTAGTTGACATTAAAATTGGGAACAAGAGTATAGACGAATTACAGGCAACTAGAGACGCACTAAACGCTGATTTAGTCAGCACTTATCGTGGAGCCCCGAAAACAATAAGTAAAGGGTATCAGAAGGCAGTAAAAGCTTTAAAAAACAATGAAGAATTCACCTTTACGGATGCTGAAATAGACTGCTTCCTTCCAGCTACATTACGACGATCATAGATAAAGCTAACTTTAGAACTTACCGATTACACCTAATGGCTATCGAGACATCTTTCGAAACGTTCTTTAATAATTTAATTGTTGATAACGAAGAATCGATTTTTCAAAAAATTAAAAGAATTGTTAAAACGCTAAACAAGAACCTTTACAATTCTGAGAGCGATACAGATCATTCCTACATAATAGGAAGTTTTGGTAGAAATACTGCAATTAAGGGGGTGAGTGACTTAGATGTAATATTTGCTTTACCAGAGGATTTATACTATACCTATGATGCACGTTCAGGTAATGGGCAAAGTGCCCTTTTACAAAAAGTTAAGGATATAATCTTAACTACCTATCCTCAAACAGATGTTCGTGGAGATGGACAAGTAGTTGTGATACAATTTATAGGATTTAAGATTGAACTTTGCCCTGCATTCTTAGAAGAAGGAAACACCTTTACCTATCCTGATGCTAACAATGGTGGATGTTGGAAGACTGTAAAGCCATTACAAGAAAATGAAGCATGTGATGAGCTTAATACATTATCAGAAGAAACCTATATAAAGCTATGTAGGTTAGTTAGAGCGTGGAAAAATAAATTTGGTTTAAAAATCAGCGGCTTGTTGATCGATACTTGGTGTTATGATTTTCTTTCTGCCAACATCGAATATCATCAGGAAGGATTAACGCATTTTCCAGAACTAATTAAAGACCTGTTTAACTATATGACAACCTTTAGTCCTGATAGGCGCTACTGGTACTCACCAGGCAGTAGGCAAAAGGTTTATAAGAAATCTAACATTAACAAGAAAGTAAAAAAATCACTTGAAATTGCAACAGAAGCTATTGAATGTTTAGAGGAAGATGATAAATGTGGTAAGTACAGATCCCTTTTTGGAAAAGCATTTCCTTATAAGAATCTGGTTCTCGAAAAAGCGCATAACGTTCGCAACAATGAGGAATTTATTGAAGATAAATTCCAGCTTGATATCATTTATAACCTCAGAATTGATTGTGAAGTAAGTCAAGCTGGATTTAGGACAGTATTACTTAGAAACTTAAAGATCATTAAAAGTCGAATGTCATTGACGTTTTTTGTTGCCGATTGTGATGCTCCAAAACCGTACGAGGTATATTGGAAAATAAAAAATGTCGGTCAGCATGCTATTGAAAAAGATATGATAAGAGGACAGATTATAAAGGATGCAGGCCAAGGGCGAAGAAAAGAGTCAAGTACATTTAACGGACCACATTATGTGGAGTGTTATATTATAAAAGATGGAATATGTGTTGCTCGTGATAGAATAAACGTTCCAATCAGGCTTTAAATTTCTGAGCTAGCAAATATAAACTTCTCCGTCAAGTACTTTATAACACGCAAGCTAAAATAATTAGCTTTTTAAAGTCAAGTGCACTGGCTTTCTAAACAAAAAAACCTTATGTTGCGTTTAATTACAATGATATCTCACTCGATATTATTAATATCTTTGCACACCAAAAACGCTGTTGAAAATAGAGCAAAATATATTGAGGCTTAAATATCTACTGAATCTTTACAAGATGTCAGTCGAGGACTTAATTGCCTTAATTAGTGATGGGCTCAAAAAGCCAATAGCCAATGAAGATATACTAAGCGACGAGATTAATGTAAGCTATCTAAAAAGAATTGACAAGGTATTCAACAAAGGACTTCACTTTTACCTTGACCCTAAAGCTCCTGAAGAAGCTAAAGAAGCAAGCATATTTTTTAGAAAAGAAAACTTTAATTCAGAATTGAATTTAGGGGCAAAGAAAATAGTCAATCATTTTGAGGACTTTAAAATCTCATTATCCGCAATAGCGAGGTTGGCCGACCTTGATACAGAGCGAAGTATTCCAATATTTACGATAAAACAAGACCCTCAATTTGTAGCAAAGCAAATTAGAAATAACGTTTATCCTGATTTTACAAACGACTTAAAGGAGTTTCTCAAAAGGCTAATCAGTAAGCTCGCAGAAAGAAACGTTATGGTTTTTGAATTTGTCGAAACGTGGAATAAAAAAGAAAAAGCAAACATTGATGGCTTTTTTTTAAAGCCGAATGTAATAGTCATAAAGCGTAACCAAAGTTCATTTAGAAGGGAAATTTTCACACTTGTACATGAGTTTGGACATTACCTGCTAAACGAGGAAGAAGTTGAAGCTGTAGACTATTCACCTCAAAGCCAATTGTCCTCTATCGAAAGATGGTGTAACGATTTTGCTTACTTTTTCTTGATGGGTAGCGAAGCGCAAACAATTGAAAACCTTGATGAAGCAAACGCCCATAATGATTACCATCATGAGTTAATAAAAGTTATCTCTGAAAAGACAAATCTAAGTAGGCTTTCGCTCTATACAAGACTTGTTTTTACAAGTAAGATTTCAAAGGCTAATTACAATAGGATTAAAGCTGAATTTGACGAAGAACACCGAGCGAGAGAAAGAGAGTTAAAGTTACAAAGAGAAGCAGAGAAGTTAAGCGGTGTACCACAAAGGGGTTCAACACCCAAACCAATTAACTCACCATTATTGATTTCAACTATTTCAACGGCTTTCCATGAAGGAGTAATCAATGAATATGAGGTGTGTAAAACCCTTAATATTAAGCCCGACGAATTAGAAAAGTATATTCAATGATTGCAGTAATAGACTCGAGTTCTCTTTTGTCTTTGGTTCGCTATTACTTACCATTTGATAAAAATTCTTTATTGTTTGATTGTATCCAAGAGAAAGTCAAAGCAAATGAGATTGTCATACTTGATAAGGTTTATGATGAAATAAAATATCTATCAAAAGGAATAGTTACCGAAAAGCTGCCGTTTTTAGCAGATAAAAAACATCATACGAAAACGATGGATATTTTACCATATCCTAAGTTCTATAATCAACTTGAAAATCAATTTTGTGTAACGGTTCAGAAAAAAAAGTTGAAATCTGACGCAGAGTTTGAGATGCTTAGAAACAGGTTTTTAGATTCGGCTGATGCAAAGCTTATATTGTACTCATTGAGTAGATCAAAAGCAAGCGATGGAACTGAATTAGCGATAGTAACCGAAGAGTCTGCTGTAAACAATGACAGTAAGTTATTTAAGAAAATACCACTCATTTGTGATATGCTCAATATACAAACGATGACACTACCCCAATTATTAGGTTCGTATAGTGAAATTGACCTACACATAAAGTAAAATTATTAAAATGCTATCACCTTAATGTTGGAGCATCCGCAGATCAGGGCAGGCTACCCGAACAAGTGATAGCAAAACTTAAACCTGGAGCCAGGTGCAGCTTGTATTTTTGATAGTACTTAATTTATCGTTTTTCCCTTACTTTTTAAAAAAGCAAGAGTTTGCTTTAACGATAACGGTTCAAAGTCACCTTCCACTGATATGATGTCAGTAGATAAGGGAGTAAGTGTTGTAACCTCTTTTTCTTTAACAATAGCAGTACCAGAAGTATATCTAATATATCTTTTGCCGACGGTGATAACAGAATCGAACCAAACTTTCATTTCCGCCAGCTTAATAGTGTGGACACCGTCTACAAACAGATACTTATCAGTGTCAATGAAAGTAAAACCAGTTTTATCATGCATTAAGCTTTTATCTTCTATGATGGTTTCGGCTGCAACGTCGAGTAATTTCATTCGCTTACCAAACATATCTTCAACCATCCATAGTTCAGGAGCTGGCAGAGGGTACTTCATTGCTTGATTACCATTTGTTATAGTTATTTTCAACTTTAACCCTGTTCGCTCAATACGATACATCCAAATGCCTAAAGGGGTAGAATAGTCAATATGGTTGCCATTGAATATTGAACATAAGCTAATTCTTGTACCATATTCTTTTACCCGATCAATAGCGCCTGATGAAAAACCGACAGGGCTTATTAATATACCTAAGTTCGGCTTAATATCTTCTACCATTCCGATGAATTGCTCAACATCTTTAACATCAAGCTTTTTATCATAATATTTACAATCAACGATAATATTTAGAGGCATACCTGCTATTTTACCTTCAATGTAAACATCGATTTGCCTTTTCCTTTTACCGTTTGCACTGGGTAGTTTCACATCGTGCTTGACTGTAGCATTCGCATCAAATTTTTTAAGAACGTCCGCAACCACCAGTTCATAAATTTGGTGTTTAGGTAATTCAGGATTAGAATGTGTATCGCTCATTTGAAAGATAGCAAAAATTCGTGCCGGCAACAAGATCCTCAGCTGCTTTTGATAGCATTTATTTTTGCTGCAGATCATCAAGGACAAATGTTATGATAGCAAATTTTGATTGCCGCCCGGATTATCTGATTTGGTTTTGATGGTAACTAACAAAAAAACCTACTGATGTAGGGCTTTAGGTTTAGAGTTTATATTTTTCAGCGACTGCATTTAAAATGAGGTCTTTCACTGATGTGTCGGTATTGGCACTCATTATTTTTAACTGCTTTAGCCAACCCTTTTGCAATCGAAGCTGATAACCAGTTATTTCTTCATCCTCGTTGTATTCGGGCTCTCTTGTTTCTTCTTTTTGCTGTTTACCTTCTTGTGAGGAAGGCGCAAACAGTGCAGCAGCACCATGTAAGTTCTTATTTTTATCTTCTAAGTTGAATGTTTTCTTTGCCATGACATTATAGTTTGGTAACAATTTCTACTACTAAGGTTTCATAATCTTTAGCACCGTTTGAGTTGGGTGCATATTCAAATACATCTTGGCCGTGTACTGGTGCTTCTGCAAGTGCTACATTGACACGAATTTTTGTATCTAATAATTTATCGCCAAAATGCTGTTTAACGCTTTCTGTTATATGTTCGGTTAAAGTTCGCTTTGGGTTACACTTAGTAATAAAGACACCGCCTATGGTAAGGTCTTCATTATAGTGTGACCTTACTTCTGAAATGATATTAACCATACGGTCAATTCCGCGATAGGAGTAAAACTCTGCTTCTAAAGGAATCAAAACAGTATCCGATGGCACGAGTGCGTTTATTGTGAGCATTCCCAATGCGGGTGGACAGTCAATTATAATATACTCGTATCGCTTTTTTACCTTATCTAAAAGCTTTTTCAAGATGCTTTCCCGAGCAATCCGCGATACCAGTTCTAATTCTGCTGCAACTAAATCAAGGGAAGAAGGAACCAGGTCTAAATACTCATTAATCGGTTGAATAGGTAAATCAACGCCATCTCTTAAGCTATTATAGATAGAGGTTTTTGCATCCCGTACCCCTAAGCCTTCTGTAAGGTTTGTTTGGGGGTCAAGGTCAACAAGTAGCGTTTTTTTCTTTAGACGTGCAAGCCCTGCCCCAATATTGAGAGCCGAGGTTGTTTTGCCCGTTCCCCCTTTGTGGTTCAATATGGCAATGGTTTTCATATCAACAATCTTTGATACAATGATACGAAAATATCATTATATATAGATATCAAGATATCAATGTTTTATTTTTTTATTTGCCGTTCAAGGGCAGCAATGGTTCTGTCCTTCGCTTGTAACAGTTCAATATATAAGTCACGTTCTGAATTAAGCCTTCTTATCTCTGCTTTTAAAAGTTCTATTTGGGTATCCTTGGTGTCTAAGGATGCGTTCAAATTTGAAGATGTATTTTCAACTTCGGGTTGATCGGGAGGCGTTTCAATGTAAAACATTTCGCCTTGGTTATTTTCTAAATATCGGATGTTAACTTTATGAACGTTTAACAGCACCATTTTGACCCTGCCGGAAACGCCGTTTTTGCCACGTTCAATATCAGAGTAGCCACCTTGTGTAAGTCCGAGCGACTTTGCAAAGTCGGCCTGATTATAGCCTAACGCTTTTCTTATTTGTCTTAACCTTAAGTTCTCACCACTGATATCCATAAACCTTTTTTCATCCGCTTGTGTTTAATTATAGCAAATCTGTAATTGGGAGGTTGATTTTTGTGTTTTGCTTTATTTCCTCGTCAGAGAATTGTAAACAGCATGTAAAGATATAAAAGTATGGCTTTTAATATTTATTACGAGCGAGGATATGTCGAAACAAATTTTCGCGTTTCAACATATAAATAATATTTAACTGTTACTTCAAAAAACTTTTACCTATGATTAAAGCCGGAAAAGCCGATAAGCCGTTAATAATTGATATTCTTTCTAACTCCTTTGAGGATAACCAAAGCGTAAATTATATAGTAAAGCAGGATAGTAAGAGAAAAGAACGTATCCGGGCATTGATGGATTACTCATTTGAAATCTGCTATATGTTTGGTGCAGTTTACCTTACTAATGATAGAAAAGGTTGTGCCTTGGTATTGTATCCAGATAAAAAGAAATTTTCCTTATTATCTACCTGGTTGGATATTAAGCTTGTTTTGAACGCTATTGGTTTAAGTCGAGCAGGAAAGGCCATGAGCAGGGAGAGTGCTATTAAAAAAAACTATCCTAAAGAGCATATTTACTATTTGTGGTTCCTTGGCGTTGTTCCTTCTGATCAAGATAAAGGGATAGGAACCCAATTGCTAAAGGAGGTTATCAAAGATAGCCAAGATCAACAACGCCCAGTATATTTAGAAACATCCACTTTAAAAAACATCCCTTGGTACGAGAAAATCGGGTTCAAAATTTATAGTGAATTGGATTTTGGCTACAAGCTTTTCATGCTTAAACGGGATAGAGAGATACCTATTCTATGAAAGTATTTAATACAGACATGGAACTCGTCACTTTTATCTTCTTGATTTTTGAGACGATAATGTTCCTGTTTCAACTACTAATTTATTTGCAGAGGCCAGGAGAGAAGAAAAGGTTATATTATCTAATCCTGTTATCACTTTTTATCTTTTATAATGTTTGCGGGGGGCTATTTCCCGACCCCACCTTTCAAGGAGTACCTTTACACATGCAAAACTTGCTTGCATGGGGTAGCGGTTTTCTATTAGCCTGTTACATGCCCTTTTACTTTTACAAAGCTTTTAATTTGCAAAGGTTACGATTTCATGCTGTTTATGGGGTGTGGCTTTTTTTATTTGCGCCCTTTGTGGTTTTTTTTGGTATCGAATACATGATATCAGGAAATATCGATAGAGTAGTAAAGCATGCAGTAATCATCCCCTGCATTTATGCAGTTATCTGCATAAATGCAATGTATCGTTCTATTAAACAAAAGCAACTGGAAGATAATACGTCCCGCAAGGAAATGTACCTAAACTTGTTAGCTATAGCTCCCTGGGTTTCTATGCCTATCCTATCTTATTTTCGCGTAAGCCAATTACCAGAGGTTTTAGTTATGAATGGCGGTTTCCTCTTTATTACCGGACTGTTTATCTGGGAAGCTATCAAACAGTCAAGGGAAGAGGCGAAGCAATTAGAATCTCTTTTACTGGCCGTAAAAGAAGACGGGCATTCCGATGCATTTATAGATAACTGCAAGCGTTTCAATTTAAGCCCTCGAGAGGTTGAAGTTGCAGCATTAATTACTGACGGTCTTAAATATAAGGAAATTGCCGATAAGCTATTTATTCAAGAACGAACAGTAACTACCCATGTACAAAAAATGTTCACCAAAACGGGGGCAAGAAACAAGGTTGAATTAATCAGAACTTTAAAAGGCGAAATTCATATATCCCGATAGTTGAATATGCGTATAGATGGATAGTCATTTATACGTATATTTAATTAAGCATTGTAAATCAGTTTCTTACATCATACTACGTAGTTCTACGTAGTACCTAAAATAGTACTTTTTCATACGTTGAATCGTACTTTTAGCGTATTTACATCCACTCCATGAAGCCCCATCTTTGTTTTAACCTATTTAATTGAAAAGCAAAAATGGAGCCTTACCTTTCAGTGATAGCAGTTATCGCATACTACTTGCTTGCTGCTACTCTTGTTCTACTGAAAGGTAAAAAAGCCTCAAAAAGAAGGCGAAAGCCATAATCTCCCATCTGATTTTCAAAATAGCGTTAACAGTTACAACAGATAATTTTATTTTATTGGTTAACAGTTAGTTAAAATAAAATAATATAGCAAATTGAATCAATCTGCTTACAAAATATAGCAAAGCTATATATTTGTATATCCGAATAGGCAAATAGTTAACTATTTCTAATTCGAAATCTTGATCTTTGACATTGGGGGAAGAAGCGTTTTCGGTGCGGAGCCGAGAATTATGATGCAGTTAAACTCACTCTAATATTCATTCGAGAAATGAATCAGATTGTTTTTTAATGAACCATAGGCAGCCAGTTTTGGCAGGTATGTAGATACCTACGTGAGTATTCCCGAATTACTATATACAGGCAGCGTTAATGAGTTAACATAAGGCTTCAAATGCCACTGCCTGTACTACCAAAAATTTCCAAATACCTTTATACTTTTCTTTTTGCCGATACTACCGACGGCCAATCCTAAACACAATTAATTACCTTAACTAAAGTGCCTGCAGGCGAATAGTTACCTATCTCTATAGCCGGATATATGTATATCCAAATATTGGAATATTTAACTTTTTGAAATTTCAGAAAGTACCATATGTAGATAAGCGAATAGTTATATAGTTGAATATTTGGCTATCTAAATAGCTGTCTATCTGTATATCTGACTATTTCATCAATCAGGGTATGTGCTTCGCATAGGCAATTATTTATTTATACCTATATCATACTGGGATTTAGGTGTATTCAATGCCCAATCGTAAATGTTGAGTTTGTTAATGCAAGTTGTGTTTTTGTGTATCGTAAACCCTCCGGGATTTACGACCCACCAAACGAACTTGCCTATCATTAAAATCCATTCGTACCTCATAAATTTTAAAAATAGGGGTAGAGAAAAATTCGCGACTCATTTTTCTGAAACCAAAATACAAGCCTATGAACAGAAACAAAGGGGGGCGACCAGTTAAACACCAAGGCCAAAAGATTAAACAGGCCCACCTTCGGTTGACCGAAGAACAGCATAAAACACTTGCTAAAATTGAAAAGGAAACAGGAATAAACCGTACTGACCTTTTTATTAAGCGTGTGTTGGAAGACCAAAGCTTTTTAATAACCAAAGATGTAGTTATCACCCTTTCAGAACTGGGTGGCGCTTTAGGAAAAGTGGGTAATAACATTAACCAGTTAGCTAAACACGCAAATACGGTTAGCAAAAATAATACTCTATCGCCTAAAATTTTTGAGGAACATAGTAAGCTAATGACAGAGTATCTGGACTTTCAAGCAGAAATTCATAAGGTTTTGAGACAGATGTATAGGGTAATGAAGAAGCCAAATGATAGTAAAAATTCTAAACAGCAGCAGTAAATTTAATGGGGTAAGCTACAATACTAAGAAAACTGATAAAGACCTGGGAGAGCTGATGAAGGTGAAAAATTTCGGCTACCTGCAAGCGGTCACAAATGTATTGCCGGAGGAGTATAAGAACTACCTTATATTTCATTCATCAACTAATTCAAAAGTTAAAGATCAACAATTCCATGCTGTTATTACCTGTAAAGGCAGGGAATATGATAAGCATCAACTAACAGGATTTGCAGATGCCTTTTTAAAGGAAATGGGCTATGGCGATAACCCTTACTTAATCGTTTTTCATAAAGATACCAATAACAACCATGTTCATTTAGTAAGCAGTCGCATTGATAGTGAGGGCAAGAAAATATCCGATGCTTTTGAGTATAAGCGTGCCTATGCAGCAGTGCAAAAGATTTTACAAAATGATATTAAGCTGTCAACCGATAAGTTGATTAATCGTGCTTTCGATTATAGTATTTCGACCGTAGCCCAGTTCAAGTTACTGTTTGAGCAGCAGGGATATATTGTTACCCATGACGATAAAGAAATAGCCTTAAGGAAGTTTGACGATATCCAGCAACGCATTTCTATTGACAAGATCAACGAGCGAATAACACTAAGCGTAAAAGACGAAAGCCGAATCAGGCAATTGAAGGCGATATTTGAAAAATATAGTTCGTTAGCCGACCCTTCCTTAAAGGTAATTTATGAACCCACCAAATATAAGGATGATAAAAAGCCCATAGGGTACACTTCTGATTTGGTTCAGGGTCTAAAGCAAAAATTTGGAATCGATATAGTTTTTCATGGAAAAAAGGGTTTACCACCTTATGGCTATAGCATCATAGATCATAACAGCAAAGCTGTTTTTAAGGGAAGTGATATAATGCCGTTAAAGTTATTTCTCGACCATTCCCGGTACCGCAAGCAACCTCAATCTTCCATAGGTAATTTAGAAATTAAGGTTGACGGATTTAAGGAAAAAGAAGCTTCTCAAAAAATCTTTCGCCAAGGAATGGCAAATATTTCATTTAATACCATTTCCCAGGAGAGGTTAGCATTGATAAGCATTCTATTAAAATCAGCACTTCATGAATTTAATTCGGTTGGAGAGGGGTTGAGCAGACACCACATTGAAGCTCATGTATCTGATAAAAGCCTATTCATATTAGATAAAAAAACCGGATTTATGATTGATGCTGAAAGGGTACTTAATCAAACAGACTTGAATTTATTGGCAAAGCATTCAGGTTTAGAATTACCGCAAAAAGAAAAAGTTATTCCCTTTTCAGAGCAGACCGAAATTGATGTTCAGCAATCGAAAAATGAACCGAACGAACGTAGCGCAGCGGTTGCCGAATTAAATTATGAAGAATCAGCCATTTTAGGCGCTATGCAAAATTTCGATTTGAGTATAGCTGACGATGTTGATGATGAACAAATCAACGGTAGGAATAGGCGCAGAGTGAGGAAAGCAAGAATTAACACAAGATAAACGAAACCCATATGATTATACTATTCGCAAATCAAAAAGGCGGTGTAGGTAAATCTACCCTTGCCGTTTTATTCGCCAACTACCTTTCGTTAGTTCAGAATAAAGAGGTTGTCATATTTGATATGGATAACCAAAGGTCAATTTACAATAAGGTTCAGGCATCAAAGGTATTAGAGAACAATCCGCTGTATGAGGTTGAAGCAGCAGAAATGGAGCAGTTCAGTACCATCAAGGAAATTGTAAAGGAAAAAGAAGGATTGATCACAATTTTAGATGTAGCAGGGAATATCGAAAATGATACACTTATACCAATTTTTCAGGGGGTAGATTTAATCATCTGCCCCTTTTCTTATGACGAATTTTCAGTTGGAGCTACTATTGATTTTTCCGAAGTAGTTAAGCAACTGAATGATCAAGCAAAAATTGTTTTTATACCGAATCGTATAAAAACAACAGTTAAGTACGAAACCCTGGAAAGCGTTAACAATGTGTTCTCAAACTTCGGTGCCATTACTAAGCCGTTACCCGAAAGGATAGATTTTCAGCGTATCTCTACTTTTGAAACTCCCCCAGTATCATTCAAGTAGTATCGCCAGTATTTGAGTTAATTTTTAATGAGTTCATCAATAAACATAATGGTATATGGAAGGCGGTATAAAAGAGATCACAGAAAAAATAAGAAGGGAGAGGGAAAGCAAGCTAAACGGAGGTGCTGCCGGAACAGTTGTTGACGGGGTGGCCGCAGAAGCAGCAAAAGAGCTATCACCGCCTGGTGTGTTAATCTCAAATGAGATTAGCGAAGGGCAGGACTTGTCAGGTTTGATACAGCAAATATCCTCTCTGAAAGTATCGGGTCAAACAAAAATGCTTATCAGGTTCGATGATAAACATATGGCTATTCTAAACAAGCTTAGTCCGGCTTTAAAGATTAACGTAGTTCAATTTATCAATTTCTTATTAGAAGACTTTTTTGAAACCCGACCTGATTTTAAAACACTAATTAAAAATTCGCTAAAAAATTCACTTAAGGAGATATAGATATGAGTTGGTCGAAATTTACAATAGTGCTTATAGCAGTTTATGCAGCCTATTATTTATTAATGGTACTTATGGACTTAATGAAAAGTAAAACAGTCACTGCAACCACCAGTGCAGGGGATGAACTTACTTTTAGTGAAGATGTGCAGACTACAGAAGTAGAGCACTTTGAAGAGTTAGTTCCTGTTCCCATTGAAATACCTGACGAGTTTGAAGAAGGCACCACTAACGCTGTTTGGGAGCGAGAGGATGAAGATACGGAGGAACTAAATATAATATCTCATAATATCAATACTTCAACCGGTGGCACAACTTCAATGTCGGAGGTCATAAAACTGGCCCAAAATAATACCATTGATTATAAACGTCAGATAGTTTTCTAACATGCGAAACCATAAAAAAATCTACTTTATAAGGGCTGCTATTCTAACAGCCCTTTTTTATTGCCTTGTTTTTCAAGTGAACGCGCAGCCCCCCGGTATTCAAGAATTTGGCGATGCTACAAGGATGGTCAAAAGTCAATACCATGCGTTAACATACACCGCTTCCATTCTTGGTGCAATATTCGGGTTAGTTGGTGGCTTAAGAGTTTACAATAATTGGCAATCGGGAAAGCATCATATTGATGCACAGGTAATGGGTTGGTTGGGAGCCTTTATTTTCTTACAACTAATTGCCGTTATCATGGGGGCGATGTATGGTGTTTAACTAAAATGCTATCAGATCAAAGCCGGAGCGGTCACCGATCAGGTCAGGCCAGGCGAATGATTGATAGCAAAATTCAAAACCGGTTCGAAGATCCGCAGCTCGTTTTGATAGCATTAAGGTTGGCTGCAGTCAACCAGGTTCAAATGATATGATAGTTAACCTATCAGTCTACTTCAAAATTCCACAAATCTTAAAATCTATAATTTTTTAATCCATTAATTTTTATCTGTTATGAAAATGTCAAACAAAGTGAAAAGCGCAGTTGCAATGGCAATCTTAGTAGCAATCTCTGGAACTCAAGCAATGGCACAAGATGGTGTTACTGGTATCAATGCTGCCAATACCTCTTTACGTCAATATGTTGACCCAGTTTCTACCCTTTGTCTTGCAATCGGTGCTGTTGTTGGTATCATTGGAGGTGTTCGCGTTTACATCAAATGGAACAGCGGAGATCAGGACATCAATAAAGAAATCATGGGTTGGGGCGGTTCTTGCCTTTTCCTGGTACTGGTAGGCGTTATAATCAAAGCATTCTTTGGTGTCTAATGGCTAAACAGTTCAACATTTATAAGGGGCTTCAAAAGCCCCTTATTTATCGTGGTTTTCAAGGAAAATTCATCGGTTGGGGTGTAGGTGCCCTCGTCATAAGTTTGGTTGCAGGTGGTGTAATCGGCAGCTTAACCAGTATGGCATACGGGGGATTTATTTGTGTTGCGGGTTTTGTTGGTGGATTGATTTTCACCGCGCAGCAACAAAAGAAAGGCTTACATTTTAAGACAAGGCATAGAGGTGTATTTAGGTTCCGTACTGATTTTAGAAAGTTGACAAGATGGCACAAAAACGCAAAACAGAGTTTACCTTACCGTACTTCGGAATAGAGGAAACCGGGAAGTATCCCACTATTTACAACCTGAAAGGGGATTATGGCGTTATATTCCAGCTTAACAATCCCGTTTTACAATATTCAGCAGACCCAAGCGCCTATGATACTTCACACCAATTATATGTGAATATTATTAAGATTTTAGGCGAGGGGTACGTAATCCAAAAACAAGATATCTTAACTAAAAAGATATATAACAAGTCCGATAGTACCGAGTACTTGCAAAAGAAGTACGACGAACATTTTAACGGCAGAGAATATACAGACCTCACTACATTTTTGGTAGTTACCCGAAAAGCAAAGCGAGGCACATTCTTTACTTATAATAACAAGCATTTTAAAGATTTTGAACAAAACATCGGTAAACTGGAAGACCTTTTAAAAAGGAATAATCTATTGCCCAAAATTCTTAGTGGTAATGAAATTGACCTGTATGTTAAGCGCATTCTTAGCATGAATTTCAGCACCAATCATGTTTCCCTGAATAATTTGCTCGCAACCGATGTTGAAATTAAGATGGGCGACCGAGCAGTACGCAGTGTTCCACTGATTGATATTGACAAGATTGATTTGCCGGAAAAAATTTCAACCCATGTCGAACGAAATGATAAAGATAGCCTAAAAGGTTTTCCACTCGATACTATGGGTTTCCTTTACAACGTCCCTGGGTACCAAACCATCATATATAATCAGGTAATTGATATACCTGCCCAAAATTTCACTCAAAGAAAATTGGAACTCAAAAGGAAAAGGCATTCAGGTATTCCAGACCCTGCTAATAATATGTGTGTTGAGGATATTGACGACCTAATGGTGGACATAGCCAGGGAAAACCAAATGCTTGTCTACTGTCATTTCAATTTTTTGGTTTGCGCCCCATTAGAAACCATTCAGCAAACCTGTAATTATATCGAAAGTTCATTGTTTGAGCAGCTTGGCATTATTCCGAATAAGAACGCTTACAATCAAATGGAACTGTTCAGGACTGCAATGCCCTGCAATACGGTTGAGTTAGACGAGTATGATCTTTTCCTTACAACCGCTGATGCTGCACTCTGCTTTTTTTTTAAGGAAGCCCTAAGTAAAGATGAATTGAGCGGCTTTCAAATTCGCTTTACTGATAGACAGGGCATACCCGTAGCTATTGACCCCGCAGATTTGCCAATGCAGACAAACAGGATAAACAACAGGAATAAGTTTGTTCTTGGCCCGAGCGGTTCGGGCAAATCCTTTTTTATGAACGCCTTAATTGAGCAGTATTGCATGTATAATAAGTCTCCTAATCCTAAATGGCAAATGGATGTTGTTATTGTCGATACTGGGCACTCTTATTCGGGTCTATGTTCCTATTATGGTGGTAAGTATATCACTTATTCGGAAGATAAGCCAATCACAATGAACCCTTTTGCGATCAGCGAAGGAGAATACAACATTGAGAAAAAAGACTTCTTAAAAACGCTTATCAGCTTGCTATGGAAAGGTGCGGAAGGGACGGTGAACCAGGTTGAGAGTGACGTAATTGCACAATGCATTTCCGCCTACTATAGCAACTTCTTTGGTAAGCCACTTTTTATTGATTTAACCGACGAACAAATTAATCAAATTCAATTCGAGGCAGAGCGTGAAGCTGCTGAAATTGATTTTACCGAACAAGCAAAAGCAGCCTTAGACCTAAATGCAATTGAACAAGAGGCAAAGGGTATAGCTGCCAATTTTCAGGGTTCAGACGACGAGAAAATCAGCTTTTATGAAAGGGAATATGAACGGATTTATAACCATTTGATAGGTAATGAAATTTTGTGTTTAAGGGAAGCAGAGACAGAAGAATTATATTATCAACTGTTGTCTGCCGCAAGGCAAGAAGCGAAAGAAGATTTTAAAAGAAAAAATGTTGTTGAACTAAGCTTTAACTCATTCTATGAGTATGCTTTGTACAAAATTCCCGAGATAAAGCAGCAAGAAAGGATACCCTTCGACATAGACGAGTTCCGGTTTGTGCTAAAGAAGTTCTATAAAGGCGGAGAGTTTGAAGCTATCCTGAATGAAGAAGCGGACAATTCCTTATTTACAGAACCTTTCGTTGTCTTCGAAATCGACAGTATTAAGGAGCATAAGATTTTATTCCCCATTGTAACCTTAATCATTATGGACGTATTTATTCAAAAAATGCGTTTCCGAACCCAACAGCGAAAAGCGCTAATTATTGAAGAAGCATGGAAGGCGATAGCATCCCCTTTAATGGCAAGTTACATTTTGTACCTGTACAAGACAGTAAGAAAATTTTGGGGTGAAGCCATAGTTGTAACCCAGGAACTGGGGGATATTATCGGTAATGCAGTGGTTAAGGATAGTATTATCAATAATTCGGATACTATCATGATGTTAGACCAATCCAAGTTCAAAGACAACTTTGATGAAATTGCTAAGTTGTTAGCGATCAATCAGCATGAGCGCAAAAAAATCCTAACTATTAACCAACTGGATAACCATGAGAACCGAGGCCGTTTTAAAGAGGTTTACATTCGACGTGGGGCTACGGGGGAAGTTTACGGAGTAGAGGTAGCGCTTGAACAATACTTAATTTATACCACTGAAAAGCCCGAAAAAACCGCAGTGGAATGTTACAGTCACTACTACGGCAGCTATGTACAAGGCATTGAACGCTTTGTGATTGACCTAAAGCGATCAGGTCTAAAGCTGCCCCAGTTTTTCAAGGAAGTCAACAGCAAACGCAAACCTCTTTATGCTGATGAAGAAGTCCAACGGGAATTATTATTAGTCGGTTAATCTCACCATTATGAAAATTAGACTTTTATTACTGTTTGGCTTTGGCATTATGTTAATGCGGAAGGCCGAAGCGCAAGTGTTATATATTGACCCTGCCGTATCCGCTACCCAGGCGGCACATTCAGCTATTATCAATTCTCAATTGAATGCTACAAAGGATAAATTAACATTGGTAGAACGGGGCCAGTTGGCCGTAACAGGCCAGTTAGGTATAGTAAATGATATGCAAGCGAAAATTTACAAAGGGTTATCGCAGGTATCTTCAATACTTACCAACCTTGCTGATGTTCAGGAGATATCAAGAATTACCATTGGTATGACTGATGACATAAATAAGGGGCTTGCTGTTGCTGCTAAAAACCCTATTTTATTAGTATTTGCCCAAGATCAGGCTAACTACTTCTACACAAGAGCCACGAAGTTAGCATTAGAGGTAAGTTCCTTTGCACTTAAAGGCGGTGGTGATAATCTTATGGACAGCGGAGAAAGAGCAAAACTGATACATAAGGTACTTACAGAAATGCTAATCCTAAGATCATTAACCTACGGAATGTACCGCGCTATGTACTATGCTCAAATGAGAGGGGTTTTGCGTTCATTAAATCCATTCCAAGGATATGTCAATATGGACGAGCAGATTATGAATGATATTCTCCGAAAACGTAAATATTTAAAGTAATGCGCTATGAAAAGATACCTATTAAGCTTGCTTGTAGCGGCATTTACCCTACAGGTTAAGGCGCAATTAAACGTGCCCCTACTTCATCAATTAGTAGATAACAGCAAATCTGAAAACAAACGCCAAATTGATGTAAAAAATGAGCAGCGCAATTCTACGGCTATGGAGGAAAGTAACAGGGGATTAATGCAGCAGGTCAAAACAAAGTACAGAACCCTTCAGGAAAGGTTTGCCAAAATGAGTATTGTATTTGATGCAGCCAATATAGGCATAAGCGCAACCCCTCTGGTAAGGGAGATCATTAAAGAGCAGCAACAAATCGTCACTTATGCACAAAGCGACCCAGTACTATTGCCTGTTGCAATGGACAGTGAGATAATATTTGTGCAACGCGCTAATTCACTTGTCAATTACTTGATTGGACTATGTGCTGTTATTGGTGACGTAAATCAAATGAAGGTAAGTGACAGAAGAATCCTTTTTGGTTTCATCATAGACGAATTAAAAACTATTTCCTATTTGTCAGGAGGGGTAGCAAGATCATTACAAGCTGCCGTATTAAAGAGCCGGGGAAATGACCCGTTTTCAGATTATATAAATAGGGAAATGGGCGTAGTTGACCAAATAATGAATAACGCAAAAATTCTCAAACAATGAAGCAGCTATTTACCCTCATAGTCCTTTTTCTTGTATTTAAGCAGGGCTACGCTCAAAGAGTGGTGTTTGACCCCGGCCATTTAGCCATTGTTAATTCCAATGGCGCTACTCGTCTTTCCGCAGAGTTGGCTTACCAGGCTTCGCTTGAACAAATAAGGAAGAATACGGATGATATCGCTGTTAATCTTACCAGTGTCACCTTAGTTCAAACAATGATACATCGTTCATTAACAGAGATCAATGAAGCTTTCAAAGATGCTATACAGGTAAAGCAAATGGGATATCTGATTAATGATATTTTCAGGTATAGCAGTGATGCTATGGAGTTGGCAAAAGGAAATCCCGAATTGCTGCTATTTGCAGAAGATGCTACCCAACAAATGAAGACCAGGGGGTTAAAGGTGGTAGCGGATGTATCAAACATAGTCCTACAGCAAAAAGAAAACGTCCTGATGAATTATAACGTTCGGGATGAACTTATGCGAAAGGTTATTACGGAACTTCAAATAATGAATGCCCTGATGTACACCATAAGGCAAAACATGTATTGGGCAAAAATGAGAGGCGTAATAAAAAGCATAAACCCCTACAGCCAGTACCTCGAGAAAGACTTCTCAATTGTCGATGATATTTTAAGAAAAAGACGTATGCTAAAATAATTGCCTATGAAAACGCTAACGATATTAATTCTCCTTATCACATTTAGTTTAACAGGCTTCGGCCAAATGGTTATAAGGGATGAAGCTAATATATACCAAGAAGAACGAATGGTATATAAGCAATGGGATAAAAATAAATTCAAACCTGAATTTAAATGGTACAATCCCGGCTCCTACTATGCCTATGCTCTAACCTGGTTATTGATGCCTGATTATAAAAATGGGCCGGATTTACGGCCACTTCGGGCAGGTGGGGAGCAAACACAGCGACTTGCCTTAGCAGCAGCTATGCAGGTTACTTCAAATTATTACAAAAAGGAAGCGGATACTTTACGAAATACCGCAATTACAGAATTAGCTAATTACTCTGGTGCCGTTTCCGGCTTAGACCCACTATATAATTTGTACTATAAAAAAGAGCTTGCCCCCTTGGATAACATAGAGGCTAACGCTTTTAAGAACGTTTCTGCCAATGTTATCAACTACATGGGAGAAAGCGGAGCTTATAACTGGTATTTAACTGAAATGAACAGCTTGAAGGAACGGTTTGATAATGCAAGGAAGGTCGATCTTGACCGGGGCCAGCGCATTTTACTTTACCATCGTATCCTGTTAGAATACCGAAAAATCAGCGGGAACTGGAAGTACAAGCTTTCGTCCGCACAAATGATGTTGGCTTATCAGGAGAAAATGAAGAATAAAAATACCAAAGGCAGTACCTACTTCAATGGAACTACCTCTAAGACAGATGATGAAATTATGAAGGATATTTTGAACAAACGCAAAGCGCTGACCCCATGAAAAAGAAGTTACGATTACTGTTTATCCTGATAGTCGGGGTATTCAATTGTTTAAGCGTTAATGCTCAAACGCCTGTTAATAGCGAACAATATAAAGATGCGGTCAGCTTTTTGCAAGGCAACGGAGTATACGACCGACCCGTTATGTCATTTTTTGAGGGCATGCGGGATTACGCTTTTGGCAACTTTGCAGCCTTCATATATGATGCGCAAGGTTTAGCTTGTATTTTCATGCTCATCTTCTTTTCCATTAAATCTTATGAAATGATGTCCGGAGATAAGCAGTTTGAAGTAATGCCCTTACTAAGACCCTTCGGGCTGATGATGGTCATTATGTGGTGGGGTGTTTTTTGCCGAGTAGTGGCTTATCCTACAGATTTAGTAGCTGCAAAGGCAGAGGGAATGTTTGGAGAACAGCAGGAC
Organism: Mucilaginibacter robiniae; assembly: GCF_012849215.1. Taxonomy (NCBI): domain Bacteria; kingdom Pseudomonadati; phylum Bacteroidota; class Sphingobacteriia; order Sphingobacteriales; family Sphingobacteriaceae; genus Mucilaginibacter; species Mucilaginibacter robiniae. Next base: position 31,301 of record NZ_CP051683.1, on the reverse strand, counting down.
GAGATTAACGCTATGCGTTTTGAACGCGCAGGGCTGATGATACAGGTTGGCGATCAGTTAATGACTTTTCAAGCGAAAACTGAAATAGCGGCAGACGAGGCCAAGGAAACCAATAAGGGAGTAGGTCAGCAAATAGTGGAAAGTGTCAAAGGCTTTTTTGCCGATAACATTTACAATCCAATAGTTGAAATGAAAATCCGTATGCAAACCAGTTTGCAGTTACTTTTAACTCAGGCGTTGGAGTTAATAGGGTTATGGATTTTGCGAATTTGTGTATACATCGTTTTTATGCTCCAAATCATTTATTCTACTGTACTGGTCATACTTGGCCCGTTTTCAGTAGCAGTTAGTGTACTACCTGCATTCAGGGATGCATTTTCTACATGGATAGCCCGCTTTGTTTCAGTTAATCTATATGTGGGTATTGCTTACTTAATCCTTTATATAGTGGGAATGCTTCAAAAGTATGCCATGCAAGTAGAGATTGAAAAATACAAAACGCTCCTGGGTAACAGTACCGATAGCATGGAAAAAATGGCTTGGTTTGCCGGAAACGGAATTTTGTCTTTTGGTCTTGTTATAGTTACCTTTTTGGTAGGTGCAATAGCTATCACTACTGTACCAAGTATCAGCACCTGGATTATTTCAACTTCGGGTATTACTTCCGCTGCCTCTACAGCCGCCCGTTCAGGTTCACAAGTTGGACGTATGGCATCCTCAGCGGTATTTAAAAGATAAACCTCATAATACACATCGAAAAGGGGGCTTGAAGAAATTCAAGCCCTTTTTATTTAAACCCATTTGAGTATGCTAATCAAAAACATTGAAAATAAAATAAAGCTTGCCCTTTTTGTTGCACTGGGCAGCTTTGTTACTTCGATAATCATTGTGATTATCGTTTCTGTTAGTTCCTATAGTCAAGTTGCAAAAGCAAGGGAGAGTATCTACATACTTGATAACAACGTCCCCATCCTTGCAAAGCAAACGAATATGCAGATGAACCGCCCTGCCGAGTATCGGGCACACGTTGACCTTTTTCACTCCATATTTTTTTCACTAACGCCTGATGATAAATATATAGAATATCAAATGAAACGGGCTATGTATCTAATTGATGAAAGTGGAGCCTTACAATACAATAATCTTAAGGAAAAGGGCTTTTTTAACTCTATCCTATCTTCCAGTTCCGTACTCACTCTCCAAACTGACAGCATTCAGCTTGATATGGTGAACAAGCGATTTATTTATTATGGAAAGCAGACCATTGATAGGCGTAGTTCAACGGTTACCCGTTCGCTTATCACTACCGGCAGCTTAAAGGATATACCACGCAGTGACAATAATCCGCATGGTGTCCTGATCACCAATTGGAAAACACTTGAAAATAAAGACTTAAGCAATGTTCAAAAAAATCAGTTCTAATGTTGACCCTGATGCAACAGTTGCAAAGGAGATACGAAAGGAGTTCGAGCCATATTTTAAAATGGCAGCACACACCCGAAACAGGTTAGTGAACACCTATCCAAAACAAATATTTATCGGTATGGTGGCTTTGATATTTATATCGGCCATAGTATGCTTTTTAATTTTTACGCCCAGTCACCGGCAAAAAGCCAATATGCCTGATTTCTTTAAAGGCACAGCAAACGTAACCGACCAAGTTACAGGTGGTGTCGGGCAGATAATTGACCTGGGAACCCAAATATCCGATTTAAACACTTTAAGAAAGCAGGTAGAACAGGTATTAAAGAAGCCCAAATTAACCCATGCTGATACAGTCTTTTTGGAAAAGGCTATTTCACAACTGGAACAGAGTAACAAAACCCTTAAAGCAAAGAAGTGATGAAAATAGATTTTAAAAAGCCCAAGTATGTTATTCCGATAATCTTACTGCCCTTTCTATTCATACTCTTTTACTCCTATAAATCCTTTAGTAAAGACGAAGAAAAGAAAGTGGAAAACAAGCCTGAACTGCAATCTAATGTTGCCAGTGTTTCTGACGATATCAAAAAAAAAGATTTAGGCAACAAGCTCGATGCTTTCAAAAACAAATATAAAAACGGTGATGGGTATACCGCAGTGGGAACACTGGATGAAGACCCAACCGCCAGCGCTCAATTGCAAGGGAATTATAATGACCAGGAAAAACGAACCCTTGATAGCATCGATGCTGCTTACAAAGCTAAATATGGTCAGCCAAACTATACGAATCAACGAGGTACTTATATGACTACAGCAAGAAGTTCCGGCCCTCAAAGTATGTCAGCTTACCAAAATCGCGGAAGCGGAAATTCAATGAGTAATGAAGATAGGGAACTTGCTAAAGCTTTATCCAATTTACAAGGAGGTGCTAATAACGGGAGAATGCAACCGAGCAGCAGGAACGCCAGCGGTAAGTATGATGATCCGATGGTTTTATTCAGAGAGCAAATGAAGCTCATTGACAGCGTTGGTAAAGCAAACGACCCCGATTTAAAAGCACAAAAGAAGAAAGACGATTTATTAAATAAAGTGGATAAGGAAGCCGCTAAAATGCCAAAGCTTGATGTTGCTAAAGCTTCTGATGTTGATGATGATTTTAATACGGTTCAAGTAGCAAAAAAGAATGATTTCATTAAAGCTATCATTGATCAGACGGTTACAGGTTACGCGGGTTCAAGGGTTCGTATCCGTTTATTGGAGGATATCAAGGCAGGTAGGCACTTGATTAAGAAAGGCACTTATATCTATGCGCTAATATCGGGTTTTGACCAACAAAGGGTTAAGCTTACTGTCACATCCGTAATGACAGATGATAAGATTTTGCCTGTCAAACTCGAAATATTTGACTTGGATGGAATGCAGGGGCTTTATGTTCCGGCATCCGCGTTCCGAGCCTTTACGAAAGAGGTTAGTGATTTAGGTTCAAGCATTCAAATGCAGCAAGACCCATCAAGCGCAAATCAGCTTTACATGAGCGCTCTATCTAAACTATTCACCTCAACATCTACTGCTATTTCAAAACTGATCAGACAAAATAAAGCAAAGTTGAAATACAGTACTTATGTGTACCTGATTGACCCGGACGAACTAAAACAACAACAGCAAAACTATTAAGCATAGCCATGAAAAAGACACTTATTTTTCTCTCAATGATAATTCTTTTAGCCCTTAACGGCTATTCGCAAGGAAAAATTAAAGATGGTACTTTACAGAAAAGTAAATTAGAGAAAATTTACATTACAGAAGGGGTATCATTACACTTTGTATCACCCGAGCCTATTCAATATGCTGATATTTCCACTAAAAGCATGAAAGGTGATTTGCCTGTAAAGAATGTTTTAAGGTTAAAATTCATACCTGATAGTGGAGGTCATTACGGTTTTGTAAACCGCAGCCTGGGCATCGTTACCATCGTTGGTGAAAAATTCATTGCACAATATGACATTTGGTATTCCCAAAACGAGGAAAGTGTTCAAACCCAAATTGAAATACTTCCTAAAAATACGAATCCTTTAAATGTTGCCACTATCCCACTGTCGCAAAATGACCTGCATGCCTATGCCTTGCAAGCTCTGAAAAAAAGCACAAAAACGCATGCGGTGCGCTCTGCTGCTTATGGGTTGGAGGCGCAGGTTAACAATATCTATACGGTTGATGATTATGTTTTCATCGACGTAAGTTATACTAATAGTACGAACCTTAAATATGATGTTGACGAGTTTCGTTTTAAAATTGATGATAAGCGCATTACGAAGGCCACCAACGTACAATCAGTCGAAGTGAAGCCTGTATTTCAGCTTTATGATAAAACGGCTTTTAAGCGACAATACAGGAACATATTTGCCTTTAAAAAATTCACCTTTCCTGATAATAAGGTTTTAGCTATTGAACTTACAGAAAAGCAAATTTCAGGTCGGGTAATTACCTTACAACTTGACTATTCCGATGTCCTCAACGCAGACACACTATAATGAAGAAGGCAGTATTGATTGCCTTTCTATTTATGGCAGCCATAAATGTTAAGGCGCAGAACGGATTGAAGTTTTTCAGCTTACGCGGTGGATGGGTAGCCAAGAATGCTTTTTCAGGAACATTGAGCTACGATTTTAACACAAGGTATTTTAATCAAAATGAGGTGTTTGCGGAATATTACCAAAACTACAAGCACCATGACTATAAAAGCATTATGGGTGGTTTTGTTCTTAAACCCGTAATGTTCAGAAACGGCAATACTGCTGTTAGGTATAGGTTCGGGGCAGGAATCGGCACAACTACCCGAAAGTTTGTTGCAGCCCCTCAGCTTGGATTTGAGTTTGCCCAAAGCATAGGCAGCGGGATAGACCTGCTGATTATAAACGGAAATCAATTTACTTTTTGGGGTGATGGTAAAGACCGATGGAGGGTTGGAATTGAAGCCGGTATAAGAATCCCGTTAAATTAATCGTCATGGAAAACATTAATGAACAGCGATCTATTGTCAGGTTGCCACAACTGGGGCTAATTGCTATAGGCGTATCCTTAGTAATCATTACCCTGATTGCAGAGCCATATTTGTTAAATGTCAACGTAGTGATTTTCTCAATAGCGTTCGGCCTCTTATTGGTGGAAGGTACTTTGCTTTCGATCATATACCGTTCCTTAATATCGAAAAAGGAAAAGCTAAAACACTGGTCAAAGAAGAATTTAACTGTTGCCACGATTGTAACTATTGCAGCTTTCCTATGGACACTGATGCTTTTTGAAATCTGTAAAGTTGTGTTATACAATCTCAATCACAAGCCGTAAAAAGCGGTATTCAGGTAAAGGGTGGTAAGCAATTGCCGCCCTTTTTTATATCTCAAATTTTATAAAAATGGAAGAAAAGAAGGAATTACAGAAGCTTCATGGTATGCTACAGTTTGCGGTGTACCTACTGGTTTTTCTCGAGATCGTTGTTTTTGTTTATGCAGATAGGGTGTTCATTTCCGGTAAGTATGGTAACGGGTTTGCCCATTTGTTCGAGAGAATAACCCATTTAGCTATTTATAAAAACATCTTTTACAGCAAGTTTACCACCCTAATCATTATCTGTTTAGTATCCATTGGTACGCTAAGTAAAAAGAAACTCGACTTAGACCCGAAGAAACATATTGCTTATCCGTTGTGCTTTGGTCTACTATTGTTTTTTGGCAGCATATGGTTTCTCCATCAACAGGGGAAGGATGTGTTTCCTTATACCTCGTGGTACAGCATCGGATTTTGTATTGCTTCATTAGTGGGAGCGGTTTTTATCCATACTTCAATGGATAACGTTTCTAAAATCATTCACAGCGGATTTGGTAAGGATGAATGGAACATTGAGGGTGAAAGCTTTATGCAGCCCATAAAGCCAGATATAACCCCATATTCCGTAAATATACCGATGCAGTTTTACTATAAAAAGAAAGTGCATAACGGATTTATCAATGTGGTTAATCCATTTAGAGGAACAATTCTAATAGGAACCCCAGGTTCAGGTAAATCTTTTGGCGTTGTGAATCCTTTTATCCGACAGATGATTGACAAAGGCTATACCATGTGCCTTTACGATTTTAAGTTTCCCGATTTAGGGCAGATAGCCTATTATCATTATCTTTTGGCTAAACAACATGGGAAGTCAAGGGACTACCAATTTAATGTAATTAACTTAGATCAGGTCGAAAAAAGCCGTAGAATCAACCCATTACGCGCGGACTATATTGCAACCTTGGCTGATGCTTCCGAAACGGCAGAGGCCATTGTAGAAAGCTTGCAGAAAAGCGATAGTAACGGAGGCAGTGAAAAGTTTTTTACCCAATCCGCAGTCAACTTTTTGGCATCCTGCATCTATTTTGTTTCCAGGCATGAAGGTGGTAAATATTCGACATTTGCACATCTGCTTGCGTTCCTGAACAGGACGTATGAAGAAATATTTACTTGCTTAAACACATACCCGGTACTGGAAAGCTTGTTATCCCCTTTTGCATCGGCTTTGCAAAAAAAAGCATACGATCAGTTGGAGGGCCAAATTGGTACTTTGAAAATCTTTATCTCGAGGCTGAACACAGAGGAAACCGCTTGGGTATTTTCAGGTGACGATTTCAATTTGAAGATTAGCGACCCTCAAAGTCCTTCGTTACTGATATTAGCGAATAGCCCAGCAACCCAAAATATCAATTCAACCTGTTATTCAGTAGTTGTAAACCGTCTTACAAGATTGATAAATACCAAGGGAAATTTACCGACTGCCATAATTGCGGATGAAGCACCAACACTGTTTATTCATAAAGTCGAAAATTTGATTTCTACGGCACGTAGTAATAAGGTGGCCGTTTTGTTGGGTTTACAAGAATTACCGCAATTAAAGCAGTTACAGGGTAAGGATACGGCTACAACTATGACCGCCGTTATTGGAAACGTTATATCGGGTTCAGTACGGAATAAAGAAACGTTAGAATGGTTAGAGCGCCTATTTGGTAAGAAGAAGCAGATAGGCGAAGGCTTAAGCATTGACCGTTCAAAAACGTCGGTATCCCTTAATGAGAAATATGAGCCATTGATACCTGCCGGAAAGATTGCCCAATTAGGCACTGGTGAATTAGTTGGATTACTTGCAGCAGATGTAAGTAGTGATTATAATGGAAAATATACTACATCAAATATTCATTGCAAAGTTAATCTCAATCTGGACGAAATTAAGAGGGAAGAAAAGAACTACAGGGAGTTGCCCACTTTTTATGATTTTAAAGGTAAAAAAGCGCAAACCTTGAATGCCAATTTTCTTAAAATCCGAAAAGAGGTAGACGGTATTATTGAACATTATGCCAATCTTTTGCTATCACATTAAACTTGGAGCATCCACCGATCAGGCCAGACGAATTACTGATAGCAAAATTTCGTGCCGGCAAAAAGATCCTCAGCTGCTTTTGATAGCAAATTAAAAATTAGCAGATCTTCCGGAAATTAATTAATGATAGTATTCCGGTTCTCTGCAGCCAACCAAGTACCGCAAAAGTGATAGTAATTTTTGTTGGCCGACCGGTTGATCACTCACCTTTTTGATAGTAATGGTTATGAAAGTATTTAATTTCTCTTTCATTATCCTTTTTCTTTTTGCCGTAAATGCTTATTCCCAACAGTTCAATTCGATAGTTAGCGTTGAACAGATCAACTCTATTGAAGTGAAGAAAGTTGATATCCCAAGGGATACGGCCACGAAAGTGAAAGTTACAAAGGATACTGTTTATTCATCCAATTTTTTACCTGAACGTGAACCCCTGCTACTTTCGGCCCTGCCTTTAACAAGTATCATCTTAAGATCAGGGTTTGGATATCGAATCCATCCAATATTAGGGAACATCAAATTTCATAATGGTGTAGACCTATCCGCACGTAAAGCAGAAATCTATTCAGTGCTTCATGGCACCGTTATAGCTTCAAGTTATGATAATAGCATTGGAAACTACATTGTAATCAATCATGGTTTATATGAAACCATTTACGGCCATCTTTCAGTAAGGTTCGTCAAAGCCGGTGATTTAGTTAAAGCGGGAACAATCATTGGCATAAGTGGACGAACAGGACGAGTTACCGGTGAGCATCTGCACTTCATTGTCAAATATAAAGGGCAAAGCATCAATCCCCTGCCCTTCTTAAAAGAAATACTTTCTGTAAACAGAAAAGATGAACTAACCAAATTTTTAACGCAAACCACCGAATATGTCAATTAGAAACAAAACTGAACATTCGCTACAGCATAAATTACAGCTTGTAGCAGATGGGGCCAGTGTTGAGCTTACGAAAGCCGAGGCCGAATTATACGGGGTAGACGTTGCAGACGTGCTACCTGATGAAGATTTGGAAGACGAAGGAAAGGAGGCAACACATGGCAACTGATAATAAGAAAATGTACGAACTGGTTGCTGAAAAGATAATTGAGCAACTTAAAGAAGGTGTAGCACCTTGGCAAAAGCCCTGGAACAGCGCAGGGACTGATTATAGCATGCCATATAATGCCGTTACCGGTAATCCATACAAAGGCTTAAATGCACTCTATCTGCATTTATTTAGTCCCTATTCTGACCCTCGTTGGGCAACATTCAAACAGGCAGAAAGTGAAGGGTGGCAGGTTCAAAAAGGCGCAAAAGGATTTATGATAAATTTTGTAAAAACCCATGATTTGCGAACGAAGCTTGATGAAAATAAACGGCCAGTACTCGACGACAAAGGGCATCCAGTGAAAATCAAAGTTGAATTATCAAACCCAATTGTCACCAAAGCTTGGGTTTTTAATGCAGAGCAAATAAAAGGTATCCCACCATTACCCGAGCGCCAGGTTAAAGATATCGACTTATGGGAAAAAGTTGCAAGGGCTGAAAATATCCTTAAAGCATCGGGTGCAAAGATTGAACATGTGGCCGGGGATAAGGCATATTACGCCCCGCTTTTTGATAGGATACAATTGCCCGATAGAAAACAGTTTGAAACTGCCGACCGCTACTATTCCACTGCTCTACATGAATTAGGCCATTGGACAGGACACCACACCAGGCTTGACCGCGATTTAGTAAACAAATTCGGAACCCCTGATTATGCAAGGGAAGAATTAAGGGCAGAGATCGCTTCTATGATTTTAGGGAACGAACTTAAGATAGGTCATGACCCTAAACAGCACATCGCCTATGTAGACAACTGGATACAGATATTAACTGATACCCCTTATGAAATCCATGCGGCCGCAGCGGATGCACAGCGGATATTTGATTTTGTGATGGCTTTCGAGCAGAAAATTGACCTTAAGCAAGAAAGTAATAAGGCTATTGAATTTAACCCACATACATTGCAAAAGGGGGATGAAATCAAGTATAATTCCACCACTTATAAAGTGTTAGAAGCTAATAAGAAGGATTTTCTTATTGAGGATTTAAGCAATAAGCATAAAATACAGCTTACCCCTAATGACGGGCTTTTTAAATCATTGGTCGAAGCTAAAAGAGATAACAGGAAATCAGTTTCTGTTATTGAATCTGAAAAATCGCAAGCGAAAAGCCCCAATTATAGTATTTCGACCGAGAGGGAGAATGATTATAACATAGCGACCGATAAGATTTTAGCTGCTTCGGAAGACAGTAGCTATAAACGTAAAATCTAACCATAAACACTTAATAACATGAAAGAAGTATTAGAAAATCAACTGCCCCTTAAAGACCTGGAACGAGTAGGCTTGTACAAAGGCGGTTCACTTGATATTGACAGTGATAATTTAAATGCCCTCAAACGAGGAAACATGACTGACCTTGTGGAGCTTAAAAACGTTAAAGGAGATAATGGTTTTGAGATTGAAGCTATAGAGGCCCGACTATCTGTAGTTGCGGAAAACGGCGAAAATAAATTACGCATCGACCCAGTTTACAAGGATGTTCAAAAGCATCCCCTGCTTAATGAGCAGGAACATGAGCAGCTTGTAAACGGCCATTTGCCGAATATAAAAAAAGAGGTTATTGATAGAGAAGGTAACGCCACCTCAGAAATTATCGAGTTTGATAAATTGACTAACCAGTTTTTAAGCTACGACCCCCGAAAAATCAAGCTGCCCGAAGCTATCAACAATGAAGTCATTAGCCCGGAAAAAAAGCGCAAGCTTAGAGAAGGCGAAATAATCACTTTATCAGATGGAACGGAAGTGCAATACCGAACTTCGGATAAAAACGGCCTACGTTCGAATCGTAACGCCCTGGTACTGTCCGTCCTTTTAGATGGCGGTATAAGCTATCTTTTAGTTACCGGCATTGCCCGATTAATGGGTAGGGAAACTGCCGAAGAAAAATCATATTCAACCGGCTATTTAACAGCTTTAAAGGAAGTGGAAAAGCAATTGGAGCGCAAACAACAGAAATTTCCAAACGATAAATCCATAGCTAATGAACTTAATGTGGTGAAGCATGAATTTAGTAATGCCTCTGCAATGGAACCTGCACAGTTGAACACCTTACGCACGAAAGATGCTGATGATGTTATGAACGAAAAGAACGTTAATGACCCCGATGATGGTAAGGTTAATGCTGTAAATGATGAAGATAACGACATTGAACAATCAAGAGGCAGAGGTAGGTAACATTGATGTGCCCCAGTTAACAGCATTGGGCGTTGGACCAACTGTCCAACGCCTTTTCGTCAACTCCTTTATAACAGATCATGCAGGTCGATTAATTTTTAAATTTTATTGGGACGGCGAATTGAAGGATAAAGAAATTTTTGGTTTTCATACCTGCAAGTTAGGCTGTTCTATAGGAATTTGGACTTCTGGTGATCAGCAGCACCCCAAAGATATCTTCCTTTTTTTTTCGGCAGTAGAAGCAATTGCCTACGCTCACCTAAATGAATTGAAATTTCATTTTTTAAATAATTGTCTGTTCGTCGCTTTAGGTGTAAGACCATCAAAGTATCAAATTGATATCTTAAAAAATAAGTTTGGCAAAGTCCGTTATCATACCGTTTTCGGTAATGATATATTAGGTAAAATTTACGATTGCAAAGTTTCGCTCTGGCTATCAAATAAAGATTGTTCTTTCTTACTGAATGAGGAATCGGTTCAAGTAACAGAGATTTCATTAGCTGAAAACCTTAAATCGGTAGCAATTGACCGTCATAAATTTTCCTACTTTTCTTTCTGCCGGTTATTCGGTAAGCGCCCTAACCTAAAAGCGCATAAGCCTTCAAAAAAGGAATATGGTTCATTCCTGGGCTACTTAGCCCAAAAAAACCAGTATTAATTCTACTGATACCAAGATATCAAAATATCAACATACAAATTTCATTATGGAAAAAGTAGCCAAATGCCCTGTTTGTAAGCAAGGTGACTTGATTGAGGGCGCAAGTAGTTATATGTGTAACCACTTTAAAAGCGTAGATGATAAATGCAGCTTTACAATTTACAAGTCTTATTTCGGAAAGGATATTACGAAAGAAATTGTTATCCAGCTTGCAACGGACAAGGAAACCGATTTTTTTAATGACCTGGTTAATCGGGATAATAAGCCGTTTTCTGCAAAGTTGGTTATACAGGAGGGGTTAATTAAGCCCGTTTTTGAAAATAAAGAATTGCAAACGTCTTGTCCTAAGTGTGGTAAGCGGGTGCATGTTTCCTCAAAAGCTTTTATATGTGAAGGTTATATTCAAAATAAGGCTTGTGATTTGTACATAGGCCGGAATGTTGCAGGGGTGATGCTTTCAGAAAATGATGCAGAAGTGCTTTTGAATGGTAGCTCGACTGATTTCAGGACAGATTTTATAAGTCAGCAGAATAAAGAGTTTGGAGCAAAAATAATTCTTGATGAAGACTTTAAAACTAAGTTCGTCTTTGAAGTGGCTAAATGTCCAAAGTGTAAAACAGGTTCGATTTTGGGTAACGCAAAAGCTTTCTCGTGTTCAAATTTTAAAGATCAGCAGATCAAATGCGATTTTGTGATTTGGAGGCAGATTTCGGGTAAGGAAATTTCAGCAAACGATGTTATTGCGTTGTGTGAAAATGGTAGTACAGGCGTTATCAAATCATTCAAAAAGAAGGGCTCTGGTGATACTTTTTCCGGTAAGCTGTCACTAAGCCAGGATTATAAAGTTTCGGTCGTGTAAGGCTCGAAAATCAATCATTTGGGCATCCCCTTTGGGCGGGCTATCCGTTCCTATCTTTTTGCCCCCTCTGCCCTATTCCCATCAAGCAAAAAGGATAACCACTACTATCCCTGATGCTTTTTATGGAGCTATCAATTAAGATTATTAACCTCAATTCTATGTATTATGGAAATCAGACCAAATCCCGTTCAGGTCATACAAGCGACCGATGAACAAAAGCAGCTTTTTGAAAAGCCGTATGAAAAAGATACCGCTTTGGCCGTTACAATTGAAAAGCCGAAATTATCCGTAGAGCAGTTACGTTCAATCCCTAATGTAATTGATAACTACCAATTGTCCGATAAAGACAAACACGACCTTCTTTTTGATGCATTGGTAATACCTGATAGGGATATTTACTACTTTGTAGATGAAAAAGGGTACTTGATGCGACATTTTGCCGATCAGCAAACCGATAAGGAAAAGAGATTTGTTAATTTTGAAGATGTTAGTTTCAATATGAAGAAATCTCAACTCAACGAGCAAAACTTTGACTACCTAAAAAAGAGCCTTAAGTACCTGGGGTTTGGTGAAAACCTCAATACGGCTTTAGAGGTGCGATTAAAGGAGGGTTCAGATAAATTTACACTTGGTGCTACCGCAGAGTTTAAAACCGCAGTAGCAAAGGATTTAGTGAATTATGAATTACGTTTCAGCAAAAGCAAAACGACAGAAAAATATTTTCTAAATAACTATCAGGCTACACTGGAAAAAGGCAACCCTAATGGAACAATGCAAGAACCGGTAAGCCGGATTTTTAACCTAAATGTCGGTAACGACATTACGGCCAAGGAAGCTTATAATCTTTTATCAGGCCGTTCCATCCAAAAGAAAGCGGAAGTGCCCGACAGGTTAACCGTTTTCGCCGGAGCGCAGGAAATAGCGAAAGTTTTAAAGGTTCAAGAGGGCGTTGCCAAAGTTCAGGAATTAGCCAAAACGAAGGCCACTAATGAATATGCTATTCAGGGAAAAGATAATGTTGTAATTAAAGCTTTTGATAAAAATGCTAAAGAACTACCTGTAAAAGACCGCCAAAACTTGCAGCTTATACATTCCTTTATACAAAAAAATGATAAAGGAAATGATGATATCCCTTATGATGTTCAGGATATGGCCGGAGCAAGGCAAATGATAAAGGAACTGATTAAAGATAAAAATACAGCCAATATCACCCTTACTGAAAGAGGTGTTCCAATTGCCCAGTTTGATGCCAAAGGCAAAGAGATTGAACTACCTGTTACCAAGCATAAGGAAGAGGTTTGGTTGAAGCTTGATTTTGAAAAGAAAAGTGAGCAGGGCGATTACCAATTTAAGACATTTTATAAAAATTACGGGTTTGACCTGGATAAAGCGGTGACCGCCCACCCGATCAGGGAATTGAATGACCCGGATAGGCGCGAATCTTTAATGGCATCCTTAAGGCGCGGGAATCTTCAAGCGGTAACGCTTGAAAAGAACGGAGGCGAAGAAAAGGCGTTTGTTGCGGCAAGCCCTCAATATAAAAATTTAAGTCTTTATGATAAAGATTTGAAGCTGGTTTATGATAAGCCCCAGGATATAAAAGTTCAGAATCAGGAAGAACGAAGCTATCAGCGAAGCAGGTAATATGAGAAGTATCGGTATCCCTGATAAGGAACGGTACTTGCAGATCAGCCCCACCATATCCTACTGTTTGTTATCAGTCTTAGGACTGCTAATTATGACGGTAGCATTATTGGTCGGGGCTTTTTGGTTAAACATACTTTGTTTACCTGCAATTGTCGTTTTGGCAATGGCTTTTTATCGGTTCTTTTACATTCGTAATACTGTTTACATCCTTTCGGAAGAAACCTTAAAGGTGAGAACCGGGATGTTCAATTATACCCTTATTACGCTTGAATTATACAGGGTCAAGGATTATATTATCAAACAGAATATTGTCATGCGTTTATTAAAAATCATGACCTTGACCCTCATTACTACCGATAAGCAGGACGTTGTTGTTGCGCTCACCGGCATAAGACAATCCAACATTAATGATACGATCAGGGAGTTGGTTCAAAGGGCACGAGCGAAAAGCAAAATCATTGAAATCAATTAAATTTTACGTAAAAGACTTATGAAAAAACTATTAAGCATATTTTTAGTCGCATTGGCATTTGCTGGGTATTCTGCTGAAAATGACCAGGTGTTCTGTCTTAAAGAGGTCAGGCGTTCCGGCGTAAACTGACCACCCCATTCCGGGGCAAACTGACCAGGGATTCCGGGCGAAACTGACCACCCCTGGAATGCAGCTGATGCGGTAGCAGCCGTCATCTTTGTAGGGTTACAAAACTCTCAAAGTATGGCTAACACTACGATCAGTATGAGTAAGATAAGAAAGATCTTAAGGATGTACACCAACGGGCGCAGCATCATGTCTATAGCAGCCCAGGCAGACGCATCCAGAAACACCGTAAAGAAGTATCTGGCCTCTTTCAAGGAGAGCGGCTTCAGCTTTGATGAAGTCAATGCTTTGAATGATAAAGAGCTGGAAGACTTGTTTGGCAAGGCTAAGGAGCGCTCTCCCAACAGCCGTATGCAAGCCATGCTGCGCTGCTTTCCCAAAGTAGACAAAGAGCTGAAACGTACCGGTGTTACCCGTCAAATGCTTTGGGAGGCTTATCGTAAAGAGTTTCCGGACGGTTACCAGTATAGCCAGTTTTGCTTTTATTATACCCAGTGGCAGGCCCGGGTTAACCCTGTGATGCACATCGACCACAAGGCCGGTGATAAGCTGTATGTGGATTTTGCCGGTCAAAAGCTGAGCATCACAAACCGGGATACCGGGGAGATCATTCCTGTCGAGGTCTTCATCGGCATACTTGGGGCCAGCCAGCTGACCTATGTCGAGGCGGTCATGAGCCAGCAAAAAGAAGACTTCATTTCCGCTTGTGAGCATACCCTGCATTACATTGGCGGCGTGCCGGAGGCCATTGTTCCGGACAATCTGAAAGCTGCCGTCACTAAAAGTAACCGTTACGAACCTACGCTGAATGAAACGTTTGAAGACTTCAGCAATCATTATTGCACGACCATCTTACCTGCCCGGGCATTCCGCCCTCGTGATAAAGCGCTGGTAGAAGGTGCCGTAAGAATCATCTATAGCCGCATTTATGTTCCCCTGCGCAAGAGCGTTTATCATTCCTTGCAAGAGCTGAATGCCGCTATTCATGAACTGCTGGAAGCCCATAATAACCGGCTGATGCAAAGCCGGCCTTACAGCAGAAGGCAGCAATTCGAGGAGGTAGAGCGTGAAACGCTTATGCCTTTACCCGTGTTGCGCTATGAGCTTAAAAAGCAGTTTCATGCCACCGTGATGAAAAACGGGCATGTCAGCCTCGGGCCTGATAAGAACTACTATAGTGTGCCTTACCGCTTCATCGGCAAAAAGATCAAGCTGCTGTATTCCAGCACGACGGTAGAGGCCTTCTATCATTATGAACGCATAGCCATTCACAAGCGTACCAAGGGGCTGCACCGCTACATTACGGATAAAGACCATCTGGCTTCCACCCACCAGTTCGTTGCCGAGTGGAACCCGGAAAAGTTCCTGTCCTGGGCCGCATCGATCCATGAGGATGTGCGCCTTTATATCCAGCATATCCTTAGCCGCAGGCACCATGCAGAGCAGGCTTACCGATCCTGCATCGGTGTGCTGGGCTTTGCCCGTAAAGCCGGGAATGAACGCCTGATCCTGGCCTGCAGAAGAGGCCTGAGTTATGGCATGTACAGTTACAAGACCATACAAATGATCCTGGAAAAGAACCTCGATCAGTACGAAGAAAGCTTATTTGCCAATGAACTTACCATGCCCGAGCATGATAACATCAGAGGCGAAGACTATTACCAGTAAACACGAATCAAGTCATATGAATACAAACACTTTAGACAAACTGCGGAAGATGAAGTTCTTCGGCATGTTCCATGCTTTTCAAAGCAGCCTGGAAACCGGGCAAACAGATCACTACACGGCCGATGAACTCTTGGCCTACCTGGTGGATGCCGAATGGGATGACCGGCATAACCGGCGTATAGAGCGCCAGATCTATCATGCCAAGTTCCGCTACAAAGCGTCCATTGAAGAGGTGAACTACCAGGCAGAGCGGAGCATTGACCGCAACCTGGTCATGCGCCTGGCGGACTGCACCTTCATTGAGCGCAATGAGAATGTGCTCCTGACCGGCAGCACCGGCATTGGCAAAAGCTACATCGCCTCTGCTATTGGTTACCAGGCCTGTATGCAGGGCTATAGGGTATTCTATGCCAGTACACCCAAGCTATTTGCCAAACTCAAGATGGCCAAGGCTGATGGCTCCTACATCAAAGAGATCGCAAAGATTGAACGCCAGCAACTGCTCATACTCGATGACTTTGGCTTGCAGCCTTTTGATGCACAAAACAGGGCTGCCCTGATGGAGATCATTGAAGACCGGCATGGTAAAGCATCCCTGATCATTACCTCACAGCTTCCGGTCAGTAAATGGCATGAGGTCATCGGTGAAAAAACAATAGCTGATGCAATATTAGACCGTATCGTACACAGCGCTCACCGGCTGGATCTCAAGGGTGAATCCATGAGAAAAAAACGCAGGGCTGATGAAAAGGAAATCAGTTACCAATAATAACTTGAGATAGCTAACTTTGTAATAATGCTTCTACAGCATTGGCTGCATCATTCCGCCAGTTCTCAGACTGGTCAGTTTGCCACGGAATAGCCTGGTCAACATCCCCGGAATACCTATTTGCCTCATGTAGCAAAAAAGAAGATGATGAAACGCAGCGCCGTTCAGAAAAAAAAGTTCGGATAGAGGTTGAGTTTTCAGGCGATTATCAAAACTACCAACTTCTTTTTACAATAAACTCCTTGACGAAAGGAAAAGGGGAGTTTGTTGAGCCTGTTATTACTACTCCTGCTTCTGCCCAGTGGACGCAAGTTATCTCACAGGGGAACGCCTATAATTACATTACCGATCTAACTAACTCAAAACTGGTTGTTCAAAGTAAAGAAGCTGTCAATAAATTAGGCTTTCTCTTGTCGGCCACTCAAACTAAAAATACAGATGCAGTAAACCAGACACCGATAAGCGCAGTCATAAAAGTGTTTGCGGATGATAAGGTTATTGAAACCTATAACTATACGGCTTTACCTGTTGGACAGGTAACAGAACCCGTTTCTAAAAACTTAGACATATCAGCTTAATAATTTTTTGCCGTTCCTGGAAGGGTTCAATCAAGGGCGTTGGTTTCGGCCAGCGCCCTTTTTTATTTGGGGACGTTTGCTTACTTTGCTTTTGAACCCGATACTATGGAGCAAATTGTTGGAAGCTTAAAAGACTGCTATAAAGCCAATAGCCAACTTTACAGGGTTTTTACCATTGGCAGCTTAGAACTGCTACTTTTTTCAAAAGGTCATTTTAGCGGTTCAAATAGCAACACAGGGGACGTATGTACAAAGGTCTATGGTACAGACCAGTTTGTTACCGTTGGCACATGGCAGGTAAAGGATAGTCAACTTAAGTTTTCTGTATTTCAGTTAGGCTATTTTATTTCAGAAGTAAATACCGGTTATGCCGAGAGCCCCGTTTATAAATTCTCACATAGCAACCCTCTAAACAAGTTAGCAGAGGAAACTATTTTACGACAAGACGTGCAGGATAACACTGAATTGTCCTTGTTTATATTGACGAATTTGTTCAAGGATTGATATTTCCAACCCGAGCCACTTTGCTTTGTAGAATTGCTATCATATAAAAGCCGGAGCATCGACAGATCAGGCCAGGCCCACAAAAGAACTGATAGCAAAAATCCACGCTGCAGCCAGGCACACTGTCCCTTTTTGCTATCATGTATGATTTTGTCATTTAATCAATGTTGGGTACATTCGGGCTTATATTCAACAATGAAAGCCTTTACCGTAATCCTTTTTTTACTATTCTTATCTATTCCTACGTTTGCTCAGCGCATAACCTATTCTGACCTACTTTACATGCTACGCCATACTGTAGAGGAATCAGACGATTATTTAAGTGAAAAAGGGTTTAGTTTTTCAGGTGTCGATACTATAAAAAACGATAACGACGAATTGTTATCAGCAGTTAGTTATAGCTATCACAAAAATTCAAAGTATTCAACTTCATACATGAGTATCGAAAAGAAATCAAATAGAGATATCTTTTACGAGGTGTCGTTTTACAGTTTATTGCAGACGGATTATGCCAAATTCAAAGCCAATGTCAAAGCCTTGGGTTTCATTGCAAACGGGACAGAGGTAAGCAATGGTGGGTTGGTTAATTATTTTACAAAAGGTAATTTAGAAGTTTCGTTTATGCAGCATAAACTTACAAAAGAGGGAGTTGATGATGTTACCGATTACTATATAACCCTAACTGATAAATCCCTTATGCGGAAAATCTGGAATTTGGTAAAGGGCAACCAGTAAATTATTCTTTTAGATATCATGGGTGGTGTAGCATAATCAATTTATCTACAAAGATCGGCACTATTCCCGAAATGTGCCCCTGCCCTATTCCCAGTGCACCAAATCATTAGGTAAAAAAATGGGTATCCCAAAGGGAACCCCACCACATTTTTTTCCCTACTGATTTGCACGTATTCGGTCTTATTGCCGGAGTAGCGTACATAAATTATTTAATGTTTCACGCTTAAAATCCTGTAATATGACTAACACAAGCTTTAATCCTGAATTATTGGCGAAATACGGAGTTGTTGATATATCCGAGTTTGCTTACAAAATGTATGAGCATAAAGTTGCTAAAGAAGAAGATGCTGTTAAGGAAATGGCTTTCGCCTTATCTGATGAAGAAGCGCAAGTTATTAGTGATGAAATTACAACTTTACTTTACTGGGATGCTTTGGATGAAGAAATTGCTGAATCGCAGATAATAGCCGAGTTTTACCTTAATAGAAGCCTTTAACAAGGCTTTTTTTGCTTATGAATGATAGCAATATTTCGTGCCGGCAACGAGATCCGCGGCTTAGTTTGATAGCATTTGTCTTTCCTGAAGATCTACCTGGTTCTCATTTATGATAGTATTCGGATGTTGAGCCGTAAGTGTTCCCCATTGACCGCTTTTTATTTTTAGTATGCGAAGGTATAACCATTCGCTGTATATCAGTCAAGGGTATATAAACGGCTCGTACCTCACCGCCCTTGACAGATATGCTCATAGTTATTTCACCATGCAATAAAAATATATAAAGCTTTTGTCATGGAAAACAACATTCATACGGATTTACAAACCGAGAATACCTACACTAAAATAATCGGCAGCAATAACATAGAAGTAAAGTTTCGCTATAAGCCGTACAACGTCCTTAAAGATAATGGTCTGCCTTGCATTTCGCACCTGCATATTTCGGTAGTTAATCAAATTACAAACAAAAGAAACGGTAAGTCGCATTACTTTCACCCTGAAACATTGATCGGCTATACTTCTTTTGAAGCCTTCGCAGAAGATGCAATTCAGCACTTTATCAAAGAAGAATATATTGTTTTAGAGCATGAAGTACAGTACTCCCTTTTTTAACGATAGGGATTGCCTTTGATAGCAAAACTTGAACCTGGAGAACGTCCGGGTTTTTATTTTTGATAGTATTATTTCGTGGCCAGCTCCGGCAGCGCCTTCCAAATTGATAGCAATATGTATTATAGAGGGCTGTTAAATTATAAGAAACGGGGGTGTAGTCATATTATTAGTTTCTATACAAAGTTCGGCCCATAATCACGAAACGTGGGCCCCCTCTTTTCCAATCGCATCAAATAATTAAAAAACAAAATGGGTATCCCGAAGGGAGCCCCACCGCATTTTCTTTCCTAATTATTTGCACTTATTCGTGCTTAGAGCCGGAGTACCGTACATAAACTAATTCAGGTTTATGATTAAAATTTAAAGAAAATGGAAGATTTTAGATTGAACAACACTCATGAATTTAATCAGTTCTTAGGCGGCTCAGAAACTACTTACAAATACGTTTTCGGGGTAACTCATACAGAGGGCATAAAGTATCTTGCAGACAATTACCAGTGCTATTGGTTACTTGATTTGATATGTATTCATTCAAGGGATATCAAAAACTTACAAGAGTTTCAGGTATGGAATTTAAAGCGAATCCAGGGTTGTAAATTTGAATTAACGGCAACCGATGGTAATAAAAACATATTAAAGAAAATTGAAATAAAGTATTCGGACTTCAAAGCAGATAACTTAGACGTGTGGCTTGTACATGAAACCATACTGCTACCTTGTGAATACTGATAACAAGCCCCTTTAATGGGGCTTTTTTTATGGGCATTATTTAGTAAAGGTGGCATTAAAATGTAAGGGCATTTTTAAGCTTTATAAGCTGCTTGTTAACAAAAGATATATATAAGACAATTAAGTACATTTTAATGGCTTCTCCCCTATCCTAATTCATTTTACGGCAAAAAGAAAATAATAACTTATTTTTACTTATAAGAATTATAGCAAATCTTTAAAAATCCTTGATAATTAAATGTATCATGATATCTTTGTATCAAGATATCAAAGCGCATAGCTAAAAAGTAAATTTCAGAAAGGGTACAAAACATTATGGCAAAGTCTGATAAGGTAGGTAAAGAAACAGC
Source organism: Mucilaginibacter robiniae (assembly GCF_012849215.1). Lineage (NCBI taxonomy): Bacteria > Pseudomonadati > Bacteroidota > Sphingobacteriia > Sphingobacteriales > Sphingobacteriaceae > Mucilaginibacter > Mucilaginibacter robiniae. The sequence goes on along the minus strand of NZ_CP051683.1, from coordinate 11,005 downwards.
GAAGCGCAAACGCATAATTATGCTTCCAGAGGTAAAGAATTATATAATTCAGCCTAATCGGATAACTAATGCTGTATACAACTATACTCTCATTCAGGAAAAGATTTTTACAGCTATTATGTTTTATCTTCAAGAGCCGATAAATCAGTCAATGAAGAATGTAAATATTTATCAGCTTGATTTATTTTCTAAGAGTGAAAAAGTCCGTATAACTATCCCCTTACGTGAAATTGCTAAACCCAGGCAATATGGAGAGGTGAAAGAAGCGATGCAACAAATGGCCGGAATCGTAATTAACATTCCATACGTCGATGCTAATGAAAAGAAAAGAAAGAAAATAACCAACTTATTCAATTTTGACGTGCCGGAGCAAGCGGAATATCAATCAACCGTCATTATAGAAATGGAAAAAATGGTTGCCGAAATACTCATAGATATTGATAAAGACCCTTCCAACCAACGGCCAATCAATTATACAAGGTATATCTACGAAATTGCACAAAATGCAAGAAATAAGTATACCGCCCGACTTTACAAAATCATTTCCAGTTGGAAGAAAAAAGGCGGCTTTATCATCGCCTTAGATAATCTCAAAGAACAACTGGGCGTTGCTGATCAGTATCCGAATTATTATGATTTTAAACGGAGGGTATTGCTACCGGCATATGAAGAACTTCTTGAAAAAGCTGATTGTTGGTTTAACTGTAAAGCCAAAGATTTTGAAATCAGGGAAGGTAAAACGGTTACTCACTTGTCTTTTAAAGTAATTACTCCTGAGTTTGCAGAGGAAGATGGTAAAAAGACAGCCTATATAGAGCGCATTGTACGCGATAACTTTAGATTTACTGATGCAGATATCATGAGCATAGAAAGTGTGCTTAAAAGCCCGGAAATCGAGCGTCAGGACATAATTAAAAAGATCATTGAGGTTAGCGAGTACATAGCAGAAAATGAAATTGGTAATCCGAAGGCTTACTTAATAAAAAGCCTTTTGAGTCAGTTTAATAAATAATGTTCGGAATTTGTCGTAATTAAGCAGTCTTTAAGCGATAATACCGCTTTAATTATTTTACCCTCGGCTAAACAGTTCGGAATCTGTCGTTTTCAAAAGGTTTGGCTCCTAACCTACAGAATAGTTGTTGGCTCTTTTGTTCGGAAATTGTCAGTGATGCAACGTTTTTTTTAAAAGATGGCCCCGGGCAATACTTGAATTTGCGGCCATTGCCTTACAAATGTTCGGAATTTGTCAGTTATAGGCTTTTTGACCTTCACTTCTTCGCTTTCATACACGCAAAGTTCGGAAAATGTCGTAATGCTAATATCCCAGTTCGGAATTTGTCGTTGGTGATGTTCGGTATTTGTCTAATGAATGTTCGGTATTTGTCAGTGAATAGTTCGGTTTTTGTCGTGCAGAATCCCGTAACCTATTGTTAATCTGTAAGTTTCGGCTCCCTACAATTAACAATTAATTAAAAACAAATATTAATCAAATAAGGAATTTTTAGTGATATGACTTCTTTTTCAAAAATTCGACTGCCACTTTGTCTGCAAAAGTATTGAATAAAACAAAAATTGGAAAGAAATCAAGATCAATAACAATTAATTTGGGGAGCGGCCGCTTAAAATGTTCGGTTTTTGTCGTAATTCCCGCTGTCGTTTAATGGCTATGTTCGGAATTTGTCGTAATAGGTTGATTTTAGGTACACCCAGACATATTACACTGCCCCAAAAAGCTTAAAAGTTCGGAATTTGTCGTAATAACACTTTTGATGCCTTTATATAAAGATATCTTGATATCTATCAATCAGATATATTGGTATCATTATATCTAAAAGTTCGGAATTTGTCGTAATCTATGGATACGTATAGCTGTATATATGAATAGTTGAATATCTATATAGCTGAATATTCGGTTTTTGTCGTAACAGAAAGGGCTTAATTGAGTGTTCGGAATTTGTCGTAATAGATCGATACAGGAATTTCGGTTTTTGTCAGTGATAATATTGCAAGCTAAACCATGAGAAAAGGAAATCCTTTCAGCAAAAAGAAAAGCTAACCTGGCCTTTCACTCAATAAGTCTACCTATAGATGTTTAGTACATCCGTTTACGGCGAGGTTTTGATGATGCTGTAAGTACAAAGATTACCCAGACTAATATCGCCAAGAGTATTAATGGTGTTGGATGGGTTGAGCCTAAAGCACCAATCATCAAAAAGAAACTCACTAATGTAGCTGCTAAAAATTTTCCGAACCAAGTCATAACTAAGTGCTTTAAGTGAAAATCAGGTACAATGATATCAATGTATCAATATATAAAGATACAAAACTTATGCCAATGAATATATGATATAGCTTAAAAATTTATATAAAGATATAATGATATCAAGATATATTTATATCTTTGCATATACTAAATCATCAAATTTAATTGTCATGGGCGTATTAACAGTTAGAACCGACGAAAGCGAAGATAATTTAATCGAAGAAGTTAAAAAGAAGTATAACATTTCTACTGGAACCAAAGCATTAATCTTCACTGCTCAAAAATGCCTTCAACTGGAAAAGGAATTAGCCGAGTTGAAGAATGATAAAAGAAAATTACAGCAGGAAGTAAGCGACTACCGATCAGCAAGTTTAAACTTATTAAGTGGCCTATCCCATTTAGGCAAATTAACTAATAAAACCTGATATCTTGATTTAATGATATCAAGGTATCATTAACAATTTAAACAGAACATAAATGGAAATGAACAAGTATCAAAATCATCCACTTTACATTAAAGAAAAAAAGAAGTTTTATTTCGACCGTTGGAAATGGGTTATTTGGAACGCATTTATTACCCTTTGTCTTTTTGCCCGATTGAAGCAAAACTACATACTCATTGACTTTATACTGTTCTGCCTCACGTTTGTGGCTACTGTATTTCTGTTGGCTGTCATGCCTAAAACGAAGTTTGAAAATTCAAGAGAGTGCCAGGATATAAAAGACTTAATAGATGATATATAAATATCAAGATATAAAGATATCAAAATATAAATATATCTTAAAGAGAATAATTATACAGCTATGGACGTAGGAAAATACGAGATAAATATAGAGCATTTAGGTATTTATCAGAAGGAGAGCGACAATATATTTGGAGCATTGGATTTATTGAAAAAAGAGTTAAACCCTGCTACCCCCTTTCGCATTCTTTCGGCATTTATCATCAAAGGCAGTGAATCTAAAGTAGAGATAACGGACATAATAAACGGTACATGCTATCCAGTCAGTCAACCAACAGCCCAGTAAAGATATCAGGGAATTTAAAACCCCTTACTTTGATACATTTTTCTATTAAACTGCCATTGTAATTAAGAGGTATCCAAATTACTTCGACGTTAGAGTTATTAAAGCTTATCTAAACAGTCATTCAACCTGCTTCTACAGAGAACAGCTTGTAAGCGATAATGCTATCAGATTGAAGCCAGAGCATCTGCAGATCAGGACAGGCCAAGCGAATAAGTGATAGCAAAAAAAAATTATACTGTTAGGCGCATCGCCTCAATATGATAGCAACTTTAAACACCGGTCGCCAGATCATCTTTGTTCTTTGATAGCAAAACTTTTTCCTAGAGTTGCCCAAGCCCGATTTTTTTGATAGCAAAATATTTCTCTATGCCCCTATATGATTGGCTTTCTGTTTGGGAGTCATTTTGCCTGCTGGGATATAAATAGATACCTTTGATTAAATACTTATATTTATCTTATGAAAACATCAATAATTGCTTTGTTATCAGGATTAGTGATTTTAGCTTCTTGCTCAAATAACCAAAAAACAGGAGAGGCCAAAACATCTGATACCGTTAGTACTGTTGATACTATCAAACAAACAGATACTGTTAAAAAGGATACTGTTGCAGCCCAAGCCACGAAAAAGAAGCAATCAGAAGAAGATAGGGATATGGAGATCATGAACAATATTCTTAAGAAGAAGAAAAAAATACAGTAATGGATATAGTTAAGCTAATTGAAAGGTACAAAGCATTAGGTATAGCTGATATTCTCGATCATGAGAAATTCAACTTAATATCTATTGTTCATCATTCGACAGCAATTGAAGGTTCAACTTTAACCGAAGTTGAAGCGCAGGTTCTGATTGAAGAAGGTTTAACCCCAAAGGGTAAGCCTATGAATGATAGCCTGATGGTAACAGATCATTATGCTGCATTACTTTATACGATGGAACAGGCCAATAAGAAAAGGGCTGTTTCTGTACCTTTAATTCAGGAAATTAATTCATTGGTAATTAGAAGTACTGGTAAGATTTACAATACTGTTTTTGGAACCATCGACTCGAGAACAGGGGCGTTCAGAAAAGGTAATGTTTCGGCAGGCTCAACTTACTTTCCTAATTATGATAAGGTAGAGCCACTTACCAAAGCAATGGTAGCAAAGATTAACGAACTTATGCAGAAACCATTGAAAGAGGAAGAAAAGATAAACCTTGCTTTTGATGCTCATTATAACTTAGTAAGCATTCATCCTTTCTATGATGGAAACGGAAGAACTTCACGTTTGCTGATGAACTACATACAGGCATTTTATAAATTGCCTTTAGCTATCGTTTATAATGAATCCAAAGCTGATTATATCCAAGCTTTAATTGATACCCGAGAGAAAGACGATATCAAAATATTCCGCGAGTTTATGAGAAATGAGTATGGCAATATGCTCAAAGAGGAAATTAAAAAATTAGAGGAATTAGAAAAACCCAAGCGAAATAGAGGATTTACGTTACTATTTTAAGTTTTTCAGATATCTTTATATCGAGATATCAATACATAATGATATAAATATATCAAATCGCCTATTAAACAACAAAAAACGGATAAACAGAAAAATTTTCAAGACGAGATATCAAAGTATAAAGATATCATTGTATCTTTATATAAAGGTTAAGCCAATATATTTTTAAATCCTTTCAATTGAGAATAAGTAATGATTTAGGTAAAGCACCCATTGGAATCTTGCAATCAACAACAGGAAAGTTTAATAGCCAATTGCCCCCAAGAGCAGAAACGTTACCATGAATTGTGATTTAATTATGGAAATGCAACTTACCGTTACCATGCTCAGGCAATTAGCCATGAGCCCACAGAACAAGATTTTCAAGAATGGTTGGAGGAGCTACCTGAAAAAATAAGTAAAGATATGCGTCAAAAGGGTTTTGAAGCAAGTAAAGGGATACTTTCTTTTAGCAGATATGTTAACGAAAAGAATGATTTGGGTTTAGAGGCATTTGTAATTAAACTAATGGGTGAAGACTTATATAATGAGTATCAGGCCATCTTACAACACTAATAGATTGTAATAACTAAGTTAGAAGTTATGGAAACAACTAAGTATTACTGCCGGGATATTTTTAGCTTGTCAAATCAAGAAATTATTGCCTTGGTAAACTTCGTTTATGATGATGCAAACTTAGATAGGTTAGCACATTGCTTATATGCAGAGCGACCTTCTTTAACCAGTACAATCACTTACCGAAAAATTGAAGTTCTATCTTCTTACTACGAGTTCGCTTATGTTGTAAAGGTTAGCTTTGGTTTAACGAGTTCAGATAGAATCGTAACATCCGGCTTTATGGTTTGCATGGAGGGAAGCCCAGGCGACGAAACGCTGTATGAACGAGATGTTTGCCTTGGTTCAGTTAAAGACTTTTATCGGCCATACGAGGGGATAGTTTGGGAAACGGGAATAGCGGACAATTTCGGTATCGAGTTAGATTATTCCATTTTTACGGTTTACCATAAAAAACTTAACAACTTTTTAAGTAGCACCTTGAAGATTTGGAACGGTCATTTACCTGATCAAATGTATAGCTTCAATCCGCAGCTTAAAAGCCTTTATGAAAAACATGGAATGCCAAGTTTCATTGTTGAGGAAGTAAGGGAGCCTGAAATAGCAGCACAATAGGAATCAATTTAACCGGGAACAATGGACAAGCAGCTTAAGTATTTGTTGGAAGAAAAGTACGGCTTGGAATGGGAGGTAATTAGATTTTTGAAACGGTGGGTACATGATTACCATACTATAACTGCCGAGGATTTTCTAAAGCTGTTTACTGTTCGGCAAATGTTAAAATGGCCGATGATGGGTTTAGTAACTGTTACCAAGCTTGCAGAGGCTTTGGAAAAAGAAGGGCTTTATTTAAGATTTTGAGCATGTTGATAGTTGGCTTTATTAAAACAGACCGTCCAGAGGTTCTTATCAACCCTGTAGTATGTAAGAATGAGGTCGAAGTATATACTTGGTTAGCCAGCTTTTTCAATGATGAAAATTTTAGGCTTGATAGTCCGCTTACCCAGTTAAAGGTAAACCAAGCTTTGGAAGAAAAGGTTCTTATCCAAATAGCAATCGCAGGGCATGATGTAGCTATTGTATTCGGTGAACAAAATGTTATCAAGCGAAATATAGAAAGGTCTTTTCATACGGAGCTTTTTGATTACAAGGATTTCATGGCTAAATAAATACCTGTTTTCACCTATAATAAATTATGGAAGAAATGGAAAACCTTCTGCCAACAGGCGATGCTCTTAAAGAGCAGATTGCACAAGTATCACAGGAACTAAGAAACCATTATGAAGAAGGTTCCCAGGATGCGAACATGACACTTATGCACTTACTTGTACTTAAGTATGTAACAAATGCACAGGTGGGGGAAACGCTTATGGAAATTTCAAAATTAAACTATTTACCGGCTGAGCCTGAATAGCCTATTTTCTTTTTGCTGTAATCTTCCATTTTAGAAATTATTGAGCCGACTATCAGTCGGCTTTTTTTATGCCTTACAGTTTATATGTACCGCGCATAAAGGAATACTCTAAAGATTATTCAATCCCAAAATCAGATAACATGAAGTTTAATAACAACTATTCCGCATTAATTGCGGAGGCAACACGTATTAAATCAGAGGTAGCACTACTTGATTACTTTTTTAAACTTGAAAGCATCGGTGCTATACGGTATGATGGAAAAAAAGGAAAGGAGTTCTTTTTCGGCTTTGATCACCAAAAAACAGGCTCTATAAGTGTTAAAGATCAGGCCAACCTTTGGTATGACCATGCTAAAGGTGAAGGGGGAGATATCATCAAAGCTGTACAGCTATTTGAACAGAAAACGTTTGCAGAGGCCATACAGCGCCTATCGAACCGTTCTGATATCGTTGCAAACGGCTACCGAGCTTTTTATAAGCAGAATGGAGATACAGAATATGATATTGAAATATTTAAGGTACTGGATAAGGTACAACATCCGGCTTTACTTAATTATTTATGTTCCCGGGGTTTAGTATTGGCAGATATTCTTGATGTTGCTAAGGAAGTACATTGGAAAAACGGGCAGGACAGGTTTTTTGCAATTGGCTTTCCAAATGCGAATAACGGTTATGCTGTCAGATCAAAAGTTTACAAAGGCAATCTGAATGGTGGAGGGATATCAGCTTTTTCAATAGGTAACAGGCCACAAAGTATTAAGCTATTTGAAGGAAGTATGGACTTTGCCAGTTACAGGCATTTACATGCTAATGAAAGCTTCAATGCCATCATTTTGAATGGAACAGGTAATTTGACTAAAACACTTTGTGCCCGGGTGGGGGAAGATGCAAAGCAAAAAGGTTTACCTGTCCATTTATATTTTGATAACGGGGTAGGAGGGATACAGGCAACAACAAAAGGAATAGCGTTAATTTCAGATGCTCAAGATCGAAGCGATTTCTACAGAAGCAAAGGTTTGAGTGACCTTAACGATTATCTATTAGCTGAAAAGGCTAACGTTTGTAATCAAAAAAGATAGCAAGTTCCTTTAGATATAAAGGTATCTTTAGATATTTATATCAATTAACTTGAATGCTATCACTTAAAAGTAATTGGTGCGTAGTTTCTTTCAAGTCAATCTGATCTATTAGTAGTATCTTTATGTGCAGAGACGGTGTGTCACTGAATTTATGAAGAACATAATAGCATTTGCGGATGAATACGGTAACAACTCTTTTGAGTTTTCGACCCAAGGTACCCATTTCATTGTGGCTAGCGTTATCTTGAAAAAAGACAAGCTGGCCGAAACCGAGCAGTACATCGAGGATATCCGCAAACGCCATTTCCAGACCGGTGAGATCAAGTCCCGCAAGGTAGGCGATCAGCATCACCGGAGATTAAAGATTCTGCAGGAGCTGGTACAAGCTGATTTTTCTATTTATGCCGTAGTCGTTAACAAGCGCAAATTGGTAGGTGAAGGATTTAAGTACAAGCCCTCTTTTTACAAGTTCTTGAACGGTTTGGTTTATAAAGAGCTTTTCAAGACCTTTCCAGAGCTTGACCTGGTGGTAGACGAGCATGGGGATAATGACTTTATGCGTCAGTTTAAAAGCTATGTACAGCGATATCACCAGCCCAACTTGTTTTCCGGTAGCGACTTTCAATTCTCCGGTAGTGCGGAAAGCGTGATGATCCAGTTAGCTGATTTTATTGCCGGAACCTTAGGGCGCTGCTTTGATGAAGCGAAGATCAGCCCGGAAAGTCAGCAGTTCTTACAGGTACTAGAGCCTAAAATCACCAGTCTGAATTTCTTCCCCTATGACAAGCAGCACTTGCTGCAGGTAGGGGAGGAGCCGGAAACCGGCTTTCATGAAGATATTGCGCAAATCGGTGTCAACAGCGCCATTCACTTTATTGATAACAAAAAAGTCATTAACCAGGATGATGCCGATCAGATAAATTGTGTCAAGCTCATTCTGTTATACTTTAATACCTATGGTACCAAAAAGTACATTCCGACCAAACAGCTCATTCAGCATCTGCAGGTTGGCCGGGAGGAAGTGTTATCTGAACATAATTTTCGCACCAAGGTGATCGGTAAAATCCGGGATGCAGGTGTACTGGTAGTGAGCAGCAGTGCAGGAGAACACAAAGGCTATAAGCTACCGGCGTCTATGCAGGACTTATATAAGTTTGTAAGTCATGGCAATAGTGTTATTATGCCGATGCTGCACCGTATTGCGGTATTCCGGGATAAGATCAAACTGGCTACCTTGAACGACGTTGATATCCTGGATAAGGACGAATTTAAAGGCTTAAGAGAGTTATTGGTCTGAAGCAGGCAAGAAAAGTAGTTTACCATGCGCCGGACCTTGCCATATATTTCCATTCCTCCTCAGAAACTAAGATCAGATTAGAAAACATTTCTCTTTCCGTTACTCTGGGATTTTTAAAGCGAACGGATGCATAACCATTTTCAATAAAAATGATTTCGCCATAAATGTAATCTTCATATTGCTCTCTTGGCTTACCTGGAAGCATGTATCCTATAAATACTTGCTTTTTGACCTTGTCTCCAATATTAAAATCTTTTTTGAGTACTTTATTTGAGCTAGGCTTATAGTCAATGGTTTTTTGATGAGGTTGTTGAACGGAAAGTGCAGATAGAAACTTTATTAATCGCTTCATTTAAATAGTAAGACTGTCGAGACTTATGTCCTGCTATAAGCGGTCCAGATCCTAATCCTGTCTTAATACAAAAATAGGAACGATTTTAAATTATTTATCATTTATTAATGTCAGTAGGCATTGCTTTATTAACTTTCTATGAAGTGCTATATCTGAAGCAGATTATTTGCTTTCAAAGTCTAATTAATTATATCCCGTATGTAAAAATTTCGTTTTTAGCTTTGCTCATTTCCAATAAATTATACTTTTGCTACTGAATGAAGTATCTGGCACTCATATTCAGCCTCTATATGACCATCCTGGCCGTACTGCCTTGCAGGGACAGTGATGATTTTGCGGATGTTGCCAGGTCTTATCCTTCTATCGGGAAGAGTCATACCGCAAATGAAAAAGCAGGGCAAGAAACCTGCCCGCCATTTTGCACATGTGCCTGCTGCTCTACGGTAAGAACTCTTACCCCGCAGCTTTCTAAGACGACGATATTCATTCAGCCAATTTCCCGCTCTTACGCGGAAGCGCCTGTTCCTGCCGTCCGGGAGCAAAGCATTTCTATCTGGCAACCGCCCCGGCTCGGTTAATACGCTTACTTTTTTTGATTCAATCATTGCCTAAAGGATAGCTATGCCTATGCCTTATCTGCAATGAAGTATTCCGTATTAATCTTACTATTTTATGTTTGATAAGATCATTGCGTTTTCCATCAGCAATAAGCTGGTGGTGGGAGCATTCATATTCTTACTGGTAGCCGGGGGTATTTATTCCCTGTCGCGGCTACCCATCGATGCGCAGCCCGATATTACTAATAATCAGGTGCAAATCATCACACAGGCACCTACACTCGGTGCTCAGGAAGTGGAGCAGTATATTACCGCGCCTATTGAGCTGGCAATTGCCAACGTACCGCAAGTCATCGAAAAACGTTCTATTTCCCGTTCCGGTCTTTCGGTCATTACTGTGGTGTTTGAAGATGATGCTGATATTTACTGGGCACGTCAGCAGATCAGCGAAGGGCTGAAAGAAGCCGAAGCGCAGATACCTAAAGATACCGGGGAACCTACGCTGGCACCTATTACTACCGGTTTGGGTGAGATTTACCAATATGTCATTCATGCCAAGCCAGGTTACGAGCATAAGTATTCGGCCACCGATTTACGCACGATGCAGGACTGGATAGTCCGCAGGCAACTGGCCGGAACGCCAGGCATTGCCGAGATCAGCGGCTGGGGCGGCTATGTTAAGCAGTACGAAATTGCTATTGACAATGAAAGGCTCAACAGCCTGAACATTACGATCAGCGATATCTATACGGCACTGGAAAAGAACAACCAGAATACCGGCGGCTCTTATATCGAGCAGCGCAGCAACGCTTATTTTATCCGGGGATTGGGCCAGGTTAAAACGCTGGACGATATTGAACATATCGTGGTCAAGAACCGCGAAGATGCCCCGGTGGTCATTGGTGATATTGCCAAAGTACAGTATGGCAGTGCCAATCGTTATGGTGCCGTTACCCGCAACG